>NZ_JBTGGE020000009.1:0-47230 GCF_054331515.2 Streptococcus sp. 10F2
GGAAGAATTGTAACGTATCACTCATCAGCTACATTCAGATAAAGTATCGGCAATAACTTCCATCTAAATCGATACAGCTAGTTTATCTAACCATTCAGATTAACAAGGGAATGTTGCAGCCTCTCAGCTAGTCCAACCAAAAAAGAAATAACCGTCACACTTGTAGGTGGACAGTTATTTCTCAACGAGCTCATGTAAGCGACCTATCTATAGGATTCCAGTTTCATCTATCAGAAGTGGATAATTCCACCCCGATCCATAAAACCTCTGACCCGCAGGCTAGTCATCGCTATTTCTAAGCTTATCTCCTAAAATCATTTCGTTTGACAAAGAGAACGAGTAAGATACAAGAGCCAAGAATAGCTGGGATAAAAGGTACTCCCCAAAGTGTCGGTCCCCAACTACCAAACAGTAGTTGACCAAGCCAAGAACCCAACCAGCCAATTAAAATATTACCGATACATCCCATCCGGTCATCTCGGTTGGTTAGAGCTGTCGCAACCAAACCGGTTAAAAAACCAGTTATGAGTGAAATAATCATAAACACCTCCTAGATAGCCCATTCTCCTTGACGGAAGATTGGAACACGGCTGCCATCTGGTCGAATACCATCAATGTCCATTTGTCCTGAACCAATCATAAAGTCCACATGAACATCGGACTGGTTAAGCCCAGCAGCTTGGCGTTCTTCCACTGTCATCTCAGTTCCCCCCTCAACGCTAAAGGCATAGGCAGATCCAATAGCCAGATGGTTTGAAGCATTCTCATCAAAAAGGGTATTGTAAAAAATAATACCTGATTGAGAAATTGGACTTTGGTGTGGAACCAAGGCCACTTCTCCCAAAGAACGAGCACCACGATTTTCAAATACTAGTTTTTCAAGAGTTTCTTGACCACGACTAGCTTCAACTTTAGTAATCAGACCATCTTGGAAGTGAACCTTGATACCTTCAATAATGGTGCCATTGTAGCTAAGTGGTTTCGTACTGGTTACATAACCATCTGCCCGACGGTAGTCTGGGGCAGAAAAAACTTCTTCCGTTGGCATATTAGCCAAGAAGTAATCTCCAGCTTCGTTCCGGCTACCAGCACTTTCCCAATGATGATTTTCAGGCATCCCTAGAACTAAATCAGTACCCGGAGCTTGGTAATGGAGGGCTGTAAACTGCTCTGCATTTAAAATAGCTGCCTTCGATTCCAATTTTTCTTCATGGTCAATCCAAGCTTGGATAGGGTCCTCTTCGTAAACCCGACATGTTTTAAAAATTTGATCCCAAAGAGCTTCCAAAGCTGCTTCTGGACTCAAATCTGGAAATACTTTCTCAGCCCAAGCCTGACCCGCAGCCGCAGCCACCAACCAAGAAACTTTATTGGACTGAGTTGCTTCCCGCATAGGAGCTAATGCTTGGTTGGCTGCTCGAACAGACAGAGCCATCCGGTCCTCTGGGACTCCCGCCAAACCGTCTGGATCAATTGAGCGAAGAGCCAAGCGACTCACACGATGCTCGATTTGATAGTTCATACGGGCGATGATGTAATCCGGAATCTCTGTCAGGAACTTCTCATCTGCATGAATCAATTCTTCTTTCTGAATCGCTTGATCACTCCACTGAACCACGACATGACCTGCACCTTGAGCATAGGCTTCCGCGACCAGCATGCGTGTAAAGGCTACTTGCTCAACTTCCGCATTGATCAAGAGGATTTGCCCCTCTTGTACATTTAACCCACGTTTCAATAACAAATGCGCATACTTTTTTAAAAGATTTTCAAAATTTTCCATTCTTATTTCCTTTCCACACAGGACCTACAAAGCTGAGTTGAACTCCTCTTTATACCCAAACGCTTATTCTCACTTGCGTCACAAATATCTGATTCCCCTATCTTAAACCGTCTCTTACCCCCAGTTGACTTAGAGGTAACATAACCGAGATCTCTTAAAATAGATCATCAAAGAGGCTCAACTGATTATCTTCGGGCATATTGCCTAAAATACCCATTTCATTCATCTTATCGACTAGGGTAGCAGATAGGCCTCCCCGTTTACGAAGTTCGGTCTTACTGAGGAACTCCCCCTCTTCACGCGCCGTCACCAATTGTTTGGCAACGTTCTCTCCCAAACCTTCCAAGGCAACAAACGGTGGTATAAGTGTATCCCCATCAATTAAAAATTCAGTTGCTTGACTACGGTAGAGGTCCAGCTTGCCAAAGACAAATCCACGTTCCAACATCTCATTGACCAATTCCAGGGTCGTGTAAAGATCATTTTCGACATTAGTAGCCTGATTATTTTTCCGTTTTTCGCGGATATCTTCCATCCGAGCCTTCACAGTCTCTAGCCCACCAGACATAGTTTTTAACTCAAAGGCTTTGGCACGAATAGAGAAGTAGGCACAGTAATAATAGATAGGATGGTGAACCTTAAAGTAGGCTACCCGCAGAGCCATCATTACGTAAGCTGCCGCATGGGCTTTCGGGAACATGTATTTGATTTTCCCACATGACTCAATATACCATTCTGGCACATTGTTTTCCTTCATAGCCTCAATATAACCATTGCGTTCTTCTTCAGAAATCTTCAACCAGAGCCCCTTCCGCACACGCTCCATAATGGTAAAGGCCATCTTGGGTTCCAAGCCCTTGTGCATCAAGTAAACCATGATATCATCTCGACAACCGATAACAGTTGACAAGTCCGCAATCCCTTGACGAATCAAGTCCTGGGCATTTCCCAACCAAACGTCGGTTCCATGGGACAAGCCCGACAATTGTAACAACTCCGCAAAGGTTGTCGGATGGGTTTCATCCACCATTCCCCGGACAAAATTGGTTCCAAACTCTGGAATCCCTAGCATCCCCGTAGACGTACCAATCTGCTCCTCGGTTACACCTAGAATCTCCGTACCAGAAAAGAGAGCCATAACCCCTGGATCATCCGCTGGAATATCCTGTGGATTAATTCCTGATAGATCCTGTAATTTCCGAATCATCGTCGGATCATCGTGTCCTAGAATATCCAACTTCAGGACATTTTCATCAATATCGTGGAAGTTAAAGTGGGTCGTCTGCCACTCCGCTGTCACATCATCCGCCGGATATTGTACTGGTGTGAAATCATAGACATCCATGTAATTCGGAATAACAACAATTCCACCCGGATGCTGCCCTGTTGTCCGCTTGACCCCTGAAGCTCCCATTGCCAACCGCTCAACTTCGGCTTCCGAATACATCTTTTGATAGTCTCGTTCATAACCTTTGACAAAACCAAAAGCCGTTTTATCTGCCACCGTACCAACTGTTCCAGCTCGAAAGGCATATTCCGCACCAAAGATATCACGAACATCTAAGTGAGCACTAGGTTGATCGTCCCCAGAGAAGTTCAAATCAATATCGGGAACCTTATCCCCATCAAAACCTAAAAAGGTTTCAAAGGGAATATCTTGACCGTCCTTTTTCAAAAGATGACCACATTCTGGGCAATCCTTGTTGGGTAAGTCAAATCCCGAACCGACCGAACCATCCGTAATAAATTCACTATACTGACACGCTGGACAATAGTAATGAGGAGATAAAGGATTTACCTCCGTAATTCCTATCATCGTGGCTACAAAGGAAGACCCAACGGAACCACGGGAACCCACCAAATAGCCACGCTCATTAGAACGCTGCACCAACATTTGCGAGCTCAAGTAGATTACGGCAAAGCCATTTCCCAAGATGGATTTAAGTTCTTTTTCAATCCGTAAATCCACAATGTCCGGGAGCGGATTCCCATACATTTCAAAGGCCTTCTCATAAGTCAGGCGGGCAACTTCTTCCTCTGCCCCTTCAATAAAAGGCGTATAAAGGTCATCTTTAACAACCTCCACCGATTCAAATTGACGGCTGAAATTCTGAGTATTGGTCACCACAATCTCGTAAGCCAACTCCTGACCTAAGAAGGCAAAGTCATCCAACATCTCATTGGTCGTTCGAAAATGAGCCTGAGGAAGAGGAGCTGGCTCAGCCTTTTCCCCATAACCAATAGGGCGATTGATCATAGCTCCCTGACCCAAACTACGGACAATGATTTCTCGGTAAATCGCATCTTCTGGCTCCAGGTAATGAACATTTCCTGTCGCTAAAACAGGTTTCCCTGCTAGACGACCAACCTCAATCAATTGCCGAATCAACTCCTGAATTTCTGCTTCACTCTGAACCTGCTCCTGAGCTAGAAGAGGAGCGTAAAGGGCAGGGGGCATAACCTCAATAAAATCATATTGAGCCGCGACTTCTACCGCTTTCTCTAACCCCTTGCTAAGAAGGGTATCAAAAACTTCCCCTTCCTGACAGGCAGACCCCATCAGTAAGCCCTCTCGATAATCTTCCAATACAGATTTCGGAATCCGTGGAACACCCGCAAAATAATGAGTATTCGACAAGGAAACTAATTGAAAAAGATTCTTCAAGCCTACTTGGTTTTGTACGTATAAGGTTGCATGTTTCACCCGCGCCTTCTGATAAGAAGACGGATTGATGACCTGTTTATTCAACTGGTCGAGATTCGTTACACCAAATTTTTCAGCTACATCCTTAATAAAGATAAAGAGCAAGCGTCCTGTTGCTTCCGCATCGTAATTGGCCATGTGATGGTGTTCCAAGGCTACCTGAAAACGCTTGGTCAACGGTCCCAAACCATGTCGCTTGTATTCTGGATAAAGATTTCGAGCAAACTCTAGGGTATCAATCACCGGCTGATTAATCAAGGGTAAGCCATGTTTCTCATAGTTGACATTCATGAAGCCTACGTCAAAGGTCGCATTGTGAGCCACCAAAACCGCATCTCCACAGAATTCTTGAAATTCCCTCAAAACCTGCTCTAGAGGCTTGGACCCTCGTACATGATCATTAGTAATCCCAGTCAAACTCGTTGTAAAGGCCGACAAGGGATGTCCTGGATCAATAAACTCATCGAACTCGGCAATGACGTTCCCCTTGTGCATCTTGGAAGCCGCTACTTGAATTAAATCATTGTAGACAGCCGACAAACCCGTCGTTTCCACATCAAATACCACATATGTCGCATCCGATAGCTCTAGGTTCTGCTCATTGTAAACGATTGGAACCCGATCCTCAACCAGGTTTGCTTCCATACCATAAATCAGACGAATACCCGCTTTTTTAGCCGCCTTATAGCCATGCGGAAAACTCTGCACATTCCCATGATCTGTGATTGCTAAAGCCTCATGACCCCATCGACTAGCTGTTGCTACCAACTCCTCCACCTCAGGTAAAGCGTCCATGGTCGACATATTGGTATGCGCGTGAAACTCTACCCGCTTTTCTCCTTCGGGCATCAAATCTTTCCGAGGATGGTGGCTGATTTCCTTGACTTGTTGAACATTCATCGTCAAAGATTGAGTATATTGATTGATCTCCACATTCCCTCGAACACGTAACCAAGAATTTTTCCGAATCATCTCAAATTTCTTGGCTTCCTCTTCATTTTTTACCCATTTTTGCAAGGCAAAACTAGAAGTATAATCGGTCATCTTAAAAGAAATTAAAATGCGACCGGTGCGCATAACCTTCTGCTCTAAAGCAAAAACATAACCTTCAAACGTCAGACCACGTTCTTCACCTTGAACATCCACCATCGGTGTAATTACGGCCTTATCCAAAGCCACTGTTGACGTCGACCGTTGCCCATAATCTGATACCGGTGCAGGTGTCGGAACTTCCTTAGGAAGAGATTGTTCCAACGAAGCCAACGACTCCTGAGCTGCCAAAAGCGCTTGTGCCCGCTCCTCTTCAAAGAAAGTCCGCTCTACCTCAGATAAGGAATCCTCTACCTGTAGCTGACAGGCCAACTTACCAAGACCAAAGTCCTTTAAAGACTCCTCCAAACATGGGAGATACTTCTTGGTAAAATGATCCATATCCAAATTTGCAGCCCCCTTGAGATAGAGAATTTCCCCATCTAGGACTACTTCTAAAGCCTGAAACAAAGATTTAAACCCTTGACTCGAGCAAGGCCCCTCTTCAAAAGCCTCCCGATAATAAGCCTCCACCAAGTCTTGATCTAAAACTACCTCACGTGCCCGAATCCGAAAACGCGCCTGATTACCGGTTTTAGAAAACTCCTCTGATAATTGCTGCTTGAGAACACGATAAGCCTCAATTGGCAGAATTCCATCAAATACAAAGGTGAACTCCCAAATCCGACTCTTCTCATGTAGGATTACTGAATCTAGCTCTGCACCCTGAAACAAAGAAGAACGTAAAAACTCTCCTGGCAAAGCAATTTGATTCATCAAAAGCTGAAATGTATTTTCCATGCATCCTCCTGTATCCTTCTATTTTAACACAGAGCTAGAACAAGGACAAAAATCCACCGACTGTGACCAAACAAATAGCCTTGCTCGTAAAACATGAGCAAGGCTATTTCGTAAAATTTTGAGAAAGGGATATCTAACTTGCTTCAGAAGGAACACTATCCTTTTTTCCGACGTCCTTTCACGGTCGAAAGAGTCGCTAAAAATCCAACAGTTGCTCCGGCCATTGCCATCGCTGCTCCATCTTTGCTACCTGTATTTGGTAAAGCTTTCTCTACCTTGGCTACCGGAGTTTCTGGTACATTTTTCATAGGTGTTACCGGTGTTACAGGTTCCAATTTAGGCTGATAAATCTGTTTCAATTGCCCATTTCGACCATATGAATAGTAACCAATCCGTGACCAATCCACAATAAAGTCTTCCCCTGGCAAACGAGAAGTATTTTCATCTCCCATCATCCGGTCTGACTGACTAGTCTCATCCCAAATCCAATCTCCTTGCTCTGTCATATACGCCAATACACGCGTTTGACCATCTGCTAGAACTTGGATTAAGAAGCTTGGAGACATAGTAGAATTTTTACCAGCTCCAGCGACTTCACTGCGATTACTCATATAAGAAGTCACCAACAAGAGATCTTGATGACCTTCCACAGGCACAGCATAATAAGAATAAGTAGCCGTACGCCAATCTGCTGGTACAGTAGCTGTCAAGACCACCCCTGAACCATTCAATGGCTTATAACCACTCAATAGACTATCCGATACATAGCCTAACATCAAAACATTGTCTCCTACTGCCTGATTTGCAGCATGAAGAATATGATGATTCGAAGCATGGGTTAAACGTGTTGTCGTAAAGAGATAGTATTTCTCTCCTAATTTCACCACATTTGGACGTTCAAGTTCATCACTAACCATAAGAGAACTGATGAGGGGTGTATAATATTGTGCAATATATGGACGTTTTTCGCTACCAGCTAGACGAACAATCCCAATTGCAGCATTGGAATGTGCTGCTTTTTTATACATCCCTTCATTTTCTAAGAGACTAAACAGACTCTTAACGGTGTAACGAGCATCTCCACCATAGTTATTCCAGTTATAAATCTGGTCCTCTCCTTGGTAGTTCTGCATACCGGTACTTGCCTCAAAGACAAGATAGCGATCCCCTTTTTCATCTTCAATAATATGGGGATCACGCATGGCAATGTTGTCAAATCCACGGTCTCCTTGAGTCCATTGTGCATAACTTTGGTAAAAATAACCATCTCCACCATTCGGAGTCAAAACACGATTATTCGTAACTGATTTAATAACAACATCATTTGACTCAACCGCTAAACGAAGAGTTGCTGTCGCTAACTGTTGATGATTCGATTGATCACTTGTATCCACATGCGTATAATAAAGTTGAATTGTGCCGTCTGAATTGACTGTCGCAGAGCCAGACCATTGTTGAGTTAATGGGCTCAAACTATAGCCAAAAATAGAACCTGCATTTTTCCAATTGGCAAAATTATTATCGCCATATTTATTATATAGCAAGTAAATATGCTGGTCATTCTCATAGGGTAATCCCATCATCGCAATGACCAGTTGATAACCATTCCAATTCACAATATGCCCTGTTTTGGCATCTTGAACTGGCCAAGAATCCCAAACATCTAAATCTGCAACCTGGCCTGTTTGAGCATTACGTGTGGTTGCTGCTGGCATATTTTGGATTTGTGAAGCATTAAAATAAGGGATTGCATATCTAGCATCTCGGTTAACGAGAGAAGTTGCAATATCTTCAAACTCCTTATACGTCACAAGTTTTCCAGAAGTTGCCTGAACATCCTTTCTCATGCGGTTCAAGGCCATTTTCTGAGAATCTGATAATTGAGCCAGATCCAAACCTGCTTCTTTCACAATTGCATAGGCTTCATTTGTCAATCCTAAAGTCGCTGCCTCTTCTTTTGCAGTCATAGACTGACCCAAAGGCTTAACAGGATTTGGTGAAACCGGCTGACTAGCAGCAGAACTACTTGCTGTATCCAATTTAGCAGATTCTTTAAGAGACTCAGCTCTAACCTCAGAATTAGCAGCAGTAGGATTTTCTACAGCAGCTAATTCTGATACAGGATTCGCCACTTCCGTAGCTTCTGTCTTCGCACTTGAATCTGAAACTGGGGGAGTTGCCTCTGCAACTGCTTTCACTTCAGATGCTTCAGTTGTTACAACTGGTTGTTCTGAAACAGGTACTTCTACACCATCTGCGGCCACTACAGAGGAGGATCCTGCAGCGAGCATTCCTACAGTTGCCGCACTTACAACAATCCATTTCTTCTTGGATTTACGCATTTTCTTTTGCATATATCTTCTCCTAAAAAAACCGTATATTCCGCATTATATTTTAATTTTAGGAAACTGTCAATAAAATTTAAGAGAATTTACAGGTTTATTACATGAAAATTGATATTGAAAGTTCTAAAATGAAGTTAGCCACCCCACCCTATTAGAAATTTAAGCACTTTAACTTCTTGATGTCGATTCCTTATTTCATTTGATAGCAGGTTTGGAGCTGTTAGGCTAACTAGCCAAGGCTAATCGTAGCCTTGGTTTAGCCTATAGAACAGCTTCAAAAGTTCCTGTTGTCAAATGAAATAATTTTAAGGTAAAAGAAAACACCTCCGTGCAAGATGAGGCGGGCTTTGGTCGGATTAGCAAACTAGGAGCTTGTTGGAGTCCTAAAGGCTATCGTCCAACTGTCTCAAGCCACCATATCAGAGAATTTCGGTACTGTTATGGTGCAGTAGATGCACATACAGGAGAATCCTTTTTCCTCATAGCTGGTGGCTGTAACACTGCTTGGATGAATGAATTTTTACGACAATTATCAGAAGCTTATCCCAATGAATACATTATTTTAGTCATGGACAATGCAGTTTGGCATAAATCTCAAACACTTGAAATACCTGCGAATATTGAATTTATCTTCATCCCTCCCTATACCCCAGAGATGAATCCCATTGAACAGGTTTGGGGTGAGATCCGCAAGCGTGGATTTAAAAATAAAGCTTTTCAAACATTGGAATCAGTCATCGATAAGCTTCAAGAAGTGATTCAAGGCTTGGGGAAGACTACTCTTAAAAGCATTGTCCATAGAAAATGGCTTTATTCAGATTTTGAAATCAAAGGAGTATTAGAATTCCAGAATTATGGAATATAACTATTATGGATACCTGTGAATCAATTGCGAATGTTATTTGGACTCAAACCTTTCTTTTGTTCTTTACAACAAGTTTTTTAGGTTTAACAGAAAAATGGTGGGGATTTCAAGGGGCTGCTTATTTTGTAGGTTCAATAGTAGGTAGTATAATCAGTATTAAATTTTCTTCAAATATTGCTCAATTAGGTGGTAAAATTATATTTTTTCATCCTTATTAGTTGCGATTTTTACAGGTATATATGCAATAAATACAGTTGGTATTTTAGCTTTAATGATTAATTTTTTTATTGGTATTCCATATCAAATCAGAGATCTAGTTCAACAATCTTTAATACAGGATAATTCCCCAGACTATTCCATTGGTCGTATTTATACCTTACGGCAATTAATTTTGACAATTACCTCATCTAGTTCACTGTTGATTTTTAGTTATTTAAGTAGTCGAATTGGGATACAATTTATTTATTTAATTGCAGCTGTAATTTATTTTTCGATTTCTATTTGGATTTTTTTAATAAAAAAATAATGAAATTTACAATTAGAGAGTAGTAAATAGATGTTTTTAGAGCTTTGTAAATTACATAGTTATTAAAAATCTAAAATTTTGAGCAAGGAGAACATAAGTAGATGATAGACAAAGTCTCTAGACGGCTGTATTCTAGAGGCTTTTTCTTATATAAAGTAGTATAATAGAAATAAGGAAAACGTTTGGAACGAAGGGAGTTATGTTTAGCCAAGTTGGCTCAGAATCTAGTCGTAGTCAAATAGGTTTTTATTGCTTAGAGTGTCTAGTTCCTGAAAATTACATACTTTGCCAAAGTGAATCCACTATCGATGTCTCACTTATCTATGATATAGTTCAAGCCTTGGTCACTCCTTGTTAGATTCCGTTATATTGATGTATTGTTTTCTTTGATAATATGGATTTTAATTTTTAGGTGCTTATCTTTAGTAAGGAACGTATTTATAGTTGTTTTTTGGGGAGGTGCATAATATGATTTTAAAAAAAGCAATCACAATCTTTATCATGCTATTTTTTATTTTATTTGTTGGAATTCTTCGACATTTATTACAAGTAAGAAATGAAATAATTGTTCTTTCTTCTATGATTTTCGGGCTCCTAATTATATTCTTTTCAAAAATATATCACCAATTACGCTGATTTTATTTAATTTTTAAGTTTAGAAATGATATTTAGAGTATACGTCTCATTTGAAATTCATACCGTTGATTTCAAATCTATTGATGAAATTAAATCTATTCAAGATTGCTATGGATTGGAAAAAATCATGTAGATGAGTAATAGTATTCTCTATTTAAAATCTGTTAAAAATAAAGCTAGGGGGATGGTATTGGTATGGATTTGAAGGCGATTATATTTGATATGGATGGTGTGATTGTGGATACTGAATATTATGATTTTCAGTTACAAAAAAACTTTATAGAGAAAAGTAATCCTGATATCAGAATTGAAGATGCTGAATTACTTCAAATAGTCGGAACATCGTATGATCGTTTGTATGGACTACTACAAAAATTTATTGGAAAGCAGTTTACGTTAGAGGAAATCGAAAAGGAGTATCTGGCTTTTAGCACGGAACATTATAAGAACTTAGATTATCAAAAATTATTTCGTAAAGATATAAAGCTTATTATCCAGTTTGCCAAAGCAAATAATATTAAGTTAGCTGTAGCTTCTTCATCAATGTATCAACATATTAGAGAAGTTTTAGAAAACTGTACTATTTTTCAAATTTTTGATGTTATTGAAAGTGGAGAAAATTTTAAGGAGAGTAAGCCCAATCCGGAAATTTATTATTCTGTTTTGGAGAAGCTTTCATTATCTGCTGAAAATTGTATTGCTATTGAAGATTCGTATTCTGGCATAGAAGCTTCTACAACTGCCGGGATTCCTACAATCGGTTATTACGATTCCAGACTACCACGTTTTAATGCAAAAGCTAATTGGAGAGTGGAAAATATGAGACAGGTATACGATATTATTACTAATTTATAAACAATTTGGTGATGCGTCAAGGATTGGATTTTGTATAATGCAAAATCAAATTTTTTTGAAAGGTAGAAATGAATATCTTCGTCACAACGAGAAAAAGGCATCCTTGAATTATAAAGTTTTGAGTCAAACGGACACACGGCGGACAAAAGGCACGTAGACACCAAAAAAAGCCTACAAAATAGGCTTTTTCGTCTGTATTCATCTGCCCCCTGCAGGCTGAATTTTTTTGTAATAATTTTGAAATAATACTTAAGAATATTGATTTAAAGCGATTTTTAGATAGCAGAAAAATGAGTTAAATGAGTATTTTTGAGGGATTTTGGCGGACAAAAAATGGACAAGAAACTTTGTTAGATAATAGTGAGTGCTTATTTTTAAGTTTTCATGAATGCTTTGATTTTAGATTTATCAATTAAAACAAATATATATTTAATTAAGCGAATAACTTAATAATAAAACTTTACAAATAATACTAAATTTGATATGCTTTACATTGTAAGCGGTAACATTTTTAGTTTTATCTCGAAGTGAAAACATTTATATAACAATGATTATATATAGTTTTGAATGGGGGTGGAGATGATGTACTGTGAATAATTGGGATGATGAAGTAGTTTTAAATATTGTGGTTAGGTGTGAAGAATAAACGTAATAGTAAAAATTCTTGAAGGGTGATTGTGGGGATAATAGTAAAAAATAGTAAGCTAGATAAATTATTTTTAGAGTTTTTAGCAGGACAACTTTTAATTGTTCTTACAGGAATACTCTTAGATATGGTTTTAATACTCTTTGTCTATCAAATGAGTCAATCATTGTTTGAAACTAGTGTGATCTTAATTGTTGGGTCAGTTGCAAGGGTCTTAGGGAGTATTTTACTTTCGAATATTATTGATAAAATATCAGCAAAATGGGTTATGATAGGAACATTGATATTAAAAATTCTTATTATTTGCTTATTAGCTGTATTTTATGGAAATATATATGTTGTATTTCTGATAAAGTTTCTATTGAGTTTTTTAGATAGTGCTATTTCACCAGCTCAAGGTGTATTATTAGCAGAGATTACTGATGATGATAGAATTCGTTTGAATAGTATTTTTTATACAGTAATTCAGATATTTCAAACTGCTACATGGACACTCGGTATACCTATTGTTTTAATACTAAAACCATTTATGACATTTTGTTTAATTCTCATGATGCTATTCTTGTCAATGATATTGACGAAGAGTATCGATATAGTAGATAAAATTCAATCTAGTTCTCTTTCTTATATTGAGAGGTTGAAACAAGGATGGGAAGATTTATTTAGAATTCCAGAATTATGGAATATAACTATTATGGATACCTGTGAATCAATTGCGAATGTTATTTGGACTCAAACCTTTCTTTTGTTCTTTACAACAAGTTTTTTAGGTTTAACAGAAAAATGGTGGGGATTTCAAGGGGCTGCTTATTTTGTAGGTTCAATAGTAGGTGGTATAATCAGTATTAAATTTTCTTCAAATATTGCTAGATTAGGTGGTAAAATTATATTTTTTTCATCTTTGTTAGTTGCTATTTTGACAGGTATATATGCAATAAATACAATTAGTATTTTAGCTTTGATGATTAATTTTTTTATTGGTATTCCATATCAGATCAGAGATTTAGTTCAACAATCTTTAATACAGGACAATTCCCCAGACTATTCTATTGGGCGTATTTATACTTTACGGCAATTAATTTTGACAATTACCTCATCTAGCTCATTATTGATTTTTAGTTATTTAAGTAGTCGAATTGGGATACAATTAATTTATTTAATTGCAGCTGTAATTTATTTTTCGATTTCTATTTGGATTTTTTTTAATAAAAAAATAATGAAATTTACAATTAAGGAGTAATTCGTATGGAATTTAATGAACAAATTATTTTTGAAGAACTTGAGGAAGTTGTAATGTCTTATGTAGCAAACTGTCATCATAGTATTGCATATTACGTAGAGGATTAATATTTAGAATCGGTACTCAAGTAAGATTGAGTACCGATTTTTCGCAATTATGAGGAGATTTGAAGTGTATTTAAAAAGTAGTGTGCAAATTTTACCGTATTATGGAAAAGTATTAGTCTGGGATAGAGTTGTAGACAAAAAGGTGGTTATGATAAGGTATTAGAATTTTTGTTAATAACGATGGACTACAAGCATTCAGTAACGGATTTTGTAGTTTTTTTATTATTTACAACACCGTTAAGACCGTCAGAGGTTTTGGCTCTCAAATGGGATGATATTGACTTTGAGAGTCAGGAGATCCATAGTCATTGTCGTTGGTCGTCTCATAAGCATACAATTGTTCCACCAAAGAATGACTATATGTACCGTAAGGCAAATCGGAAGAATCCTGCTGAAAGGAAAGTTCCTATGTCACTTCAAGTGAAGGGAGTCCTACAAAAATTGGAATTTGATCAAAAGCGATTGTTGCGACTCTATGATATGGAGAATGAACAGGATTTTGTTTTCTACCAGTTTAAAAAGAATAGTAAGCATCCAGTACCTGATGAGTCTACTGTCAATAAGCGATTGAAAACAATATTGAGGGATTTGAACATTCACCCTATCATTACAGCTTATGGTGCAAGGCATACTTATGGCTCAGTTAAGATTCAGGAAGGAGTTCCTATCGAGGTTTTGGCTCGTTGGTTTGGTCATAAGGATACGGCTACCTTGCGTGAGGTCTATTTACATCTGATGAGGGAGACAGAAGATGAGTGGTCACAACGAGAAAAAGGCATTCTCGAATCATAAAGTTTTGAGTCAAACGGACATACGGCGGACAAAAGGCATGTAGACACCAAAAAAGCCTATAGAATAGGCTTTTTCGTCTGTATTCATCTGCCCCCTGCAGGGATCGAACCTGCGACCCACGGATTAAGAGTCCGCTGCTCTGCCAGCTGAGCTAAGGAGGCAAAAAAATAGCTGTATTGGTGCCGAAAATTCATGATTTGTATTGAACCCGCGCAAATAAGCAGGTGGGTGACATGCTCTAACTGAAGCTGCTTCCGTGTGGAACGGCCTGCACGCGGTTAGATGTCTTTGTCTCCCGGATGATACAAAAAATAGTCGGTCAACACTTAAGTATGAATTCGCACACCACAGCGTATCTTTATATCTATAATACCACTTTTTTTAAAAATGACAAGCGAAAAAGATAAAAAAATGAAAACGCTTATCTAATAAATCTGTCTTTAAAGATGTACCGTGTTCATCCTCTTTTTACTAGATTTTACAGGGGATTCCTCGTTAATTGTGAAAAGAACTGTGGGTAGGACTGTTAGGGCGTTTAGGTTTGCCTCTGGTGGTCGATCCAGTCTTTCCGGGCAGCTAGGGCTTGTTCATAACGACCCGTTTGGTTGGGCTGATAGTAGGAGCGGTTGTGAAGTTGGGGTGGTAGGTAGGGCTGGTCGACCCATTTTTCTGGGTAGTCGTGAGGGTAGAGGTAAGTTTGTTTGGTTGTGTTTGTACGGACGCCGCTGCGGAGGTGGTCAGGGATGGGGAGTGAACCCAGCTTTTCAAGATCTGTTAATGCTTGGTTCATGGCCATATAGGCTGAGTTGGATTTGGGGGAGAGGGCTAAGTCGATGATGACGTTAGCAAGAAGGATACGGGCTTCGGGGAGACCGATGCGTGTAGCTGCTTCAAGAGCGGTGACAGTATGCAGTTGAGCCTGTGGATTTGCTAGTCCAATATCTTCATAAGCAATGACCGTGAGGCGGCGGGCTAAACTATCTAGATCACCGCCTTTAATTAGGCGAGCTCCGTAGTGTAGGCTGGCATCAACATCGCTACCACGAATGGATTTTTGAAGGGCGGAGAGGAGGTCATAATGGGCATCACCGTCTTTGTCTAGTGTTAGATGGCTACTTTGGAGACATTCTTGGAGGATTTCCAAGTCCAGTTGAACTTGTCCATTATCATCTTTGGGGGTGGAGAGGGCAGCTAGTTCAAGGGTGTTGTAGGCGGCACGAAGGTCGCCATTACTGGCTTGGCTAAGGAAGGTGAGGGCCTCAGAGGTGAGGTGGACGGGAAAGTCGAAGCCGCGCTTAGAATCCTTGATAGCTGCTTGAATACCGACCTTCATTTCATCTGTGGTGAGGGGTTTGAGTTCGAAGATTTGTAGACGAGAACGGATAGCGGGGTTGATGGAGTAGTAGGGATTTTCTGTTGTGGCTCCGATAATCGTGAGTTGACCGCTTTCGAGTAAGGGAAGAAAGAAATCTTGCTTGTCCTTATTGAGACGATGGATTTCATCAAGTAGGAGAACGAGGCTACCAGAAAATCGAGCTTCTTCAGCGATCTCTTTCATGCGTTGTTTGGTGTCGGTTGTGGCATTGAAGGTTCGAAAAACTTGACCAGTGCTTCCAGCGAGAGCGCTGGCAATGCTTGTTTTTCCGATTCCTGGTGGGCCATAGAGGATCATGGAGAAGAGTTTGCCCGCATCGACCATGCGGCGTAGAACTTTACCGGGACCGACCAAGTGTGCTTGTCCAACGATCTGCTCCAGATTTTGGGGTCGCATCCTTAGGGCTAGATTTTGGTGCATCCGTTTCTTCCTCCTTCAATCTTGTGGTAGAATAATAAGAACTATTATAGCACATGAAAGGAGGTCCACCCTATGGCCAAATATGGATTTATCGAGGTATTAGAGCAGGAGATGGACAAAATTTTTCCATTTGATTACGAGATTCAGTGGGATAAGAAAAACCATGCTGTCCAACTATCTTTCTTGTTAGAGATTGCCAATCAGGAACAAGTGGCTTTATTGGACGAGGAGGATCAGGTTTTTGCAGAGGAATTGTTGTTGGAGGAGGCGATTTTATTTGTGAATCCTGCCAAGTCTCGATATGAGGAGGGGGATTATTTGACGGTTATTCCCTATGAGCCCAAGGTTGGGTTTTCCCGCGAGTTCCTAGCCTACTTTGTGCAATTTTTGTCAGATTTAGCCCAAGATGGCTTGGACGCTATTTTTGATTTTTTACAAGATGAAGAAGCAGAGGACTTTGAATTGGAGTGGAATCACGTAGCATTTGACCGTGGTTTGGAGGAAATAGAAGAGGGAAGCACCTATCCCTATCCGCGTTATTAGGAGGAAAAAAAGATGTGGCAAGAATTAGCGGTCGTGGTGAATCGTGAGGGCGAAGAATGGATGAGCGACCTATTGATTGGGTTCGGCGCTCAAGGGGTGGCGATTGAGGATAGCCAAGAGTTTCAGCGACCAGAAGATGGTTTTGGCGAACTGTTGCCCCAGGTGGCTTTGTTACCGACAATTACGATTCGGGCCTATTATCCAGAGCAGGTCGATTTAGGAGTTTTGAAGCAGGAACTAGCAGCTGCGATTCAAGCAGCTGAGGTTTCCTTTGATAAGTCTGGTATTCAGATTGCATCGCAGACACTTGAAGAAGAGGACTGGGCAGAGAATTGGAAGAAGTACTATGAGCCTGCTCGAATCAGTCAGCAATTGACGATTCTACCATCTTGGACTGAAGATTATGAAGCGAGCCCAGGAGAAAAACTTTTACGGTTGGACCCAGGAATGGCGTTTGGAACAGGAACGCATCCAACAACTAAATTGAGTTTGTATGCGTTGGAGCAAGTTCTCCGTGGCGGGGAGCGGGTCTTGGATGTCGGAACGGGAAGTGGAGTCTTGTCGATTGCGGCAGTTCAGCTAGGAGCAGAGCGGGTGTTTGCTTATGATTTGGATGAAGTTGCAGTTAAGGTGGCGCAAGAGAACATTGATTTAAATCCAGGTTCTGAGCGGATTCAGGTGGCAGCAGGAAACCTCTTGGTGGGGGTTGAGGAGCGAGCTCAGGTTATTGTTGCGAATATTTTAGCCGATATCTTGGTCTTATTAACGGAGGATGCTTACCGTTTGTTGGAAGATGAGGGGTATCTCATTATGAGCGGTATTATCGCAGATAAGTGGCAGCTTGTTCGAGATGCAGCAGAAGCAGCTGGTTTTTACCTAGAACGCCAAATGATTGAAGGAGAATGGAATGCGGCTGTCTTTAAGAAGACCCAAAATCCAGAAGGTGTTATTGGAGGCTAGCATGCAACAATATTTTGTTCAAGATTCAGTTTCAAATCCCTATCAAGTAACAAATAAGGAGCTGCTCAAACATTTATTCTCTGTTCTTCGGTTTCAAGAAGGAGAACGTTTGATCCTGGTCTTTCATGACGGGGAAAAATGGCAAGCTCGGTTGACGAACAAAGAAGCTGCTCTGTTTGATCTAGAGGAGCGTGTGGTGTCAAATCAAGAATTGCCGGTTCAAGTAACACTAGCTTGTGCTTATCCCAAGGGGGATAAGCTCGACTTAGTGGCTCAAAAAGCAACTGAGCTAGGTGTCCATCAAATCTGGGGCTTCCCTGGTCAATGGTCGGTTGTCAAATGGGATGCGAAAAAACGAACCAAGCGGCAAGATAAACTGCGAAAAATTGTTTTAGGGGCAGCGGAGCAAAGCAAGAGAGACTTACTTCCTCAGGTGGAGCTGTTGGCTGACCAGGCGGAACTTTTGCAACGAATGGACCAATTTGACCATGTCTTGGTGGCTTATGAAGAAGAAGCTAAGGCCGGTGAAAAGAGTCGCTTAGCACAGGTACTGAGTCAGTTGACAGAAGGTCAGAAAATACTGATACTTGTTGGTCCAGAGGGAGGTATTAGTCCTCAAGAGGTTACCTCCTACCAAGAACATGATGCCCAGTTGGTTGGTTTAGGTCCTCGGATTCTTCGAGCAGAAACAGCTCCCCTTTATCTATTGAGTGCTATTAGCTATCAGTTGGAACTTTCTTCCCACAAAAATGTGTAGAGAAGAGGGGCTTGTTGCTTCCTTGATAAGAGGTTGGGACTTTGAACCAGCCTCTTTTTTTGGTGTGAGTGTCGGAATCCCTGAAAGAGTATGGTATAATGAGAATATTGATAAAATTGGGGGAGTTGTCTCTTTGAACTGTCCTGATTGAATAGAACAAGTGAATGGAAAAGGAAAGTAGGAGCGAGAAGATGCGGACTTTGTTAATAGGGAATACATCTTATGTAACGGAGAGCTTTATTCAAGAGAGTTTCCCTCAGGGATCGGTCTTCATTTTTGGAGAATCCCAGCTAGAAGGGGGACAAGATAAGAATTTGACAGTGGTCAAACCAGGGCAGAGTCCCTTTAGTTTGACGGAGATTGTGGAGGCCTATGACTTTCAACAAGTGGTCTTTTTCTCTGACCACCTAACTTATAAAAATCCAAGTGCACAGTCCCTCGCTTCCTTACGGGAATTATTGGAATCCTTGGCGGCTGGTAAGGTTTCGGTTATGAAGTTCTTGTATCTAACAGGGCCCAAAGTTGAATCGAGCCTTCCGGGATTGATGGATTTGGAAACCGAATTGTTAGAATCTTGGCGAGGGCAGCCGTATAAAATCTTGCAACTGCCTTACCTCTTTTCAAATTGGAATCAGGAACCTTATTTTGCGAAGGTTTTAGGACAAGCACAGGTTCATGGTCGTTTAGAATTTACGGAACGGGAAGATCAAGTTGCTCCTTTCACAACCTTGGAGTCTCTTGCTTCACTCGTTTATCGGATTCTTGATAGTTGGGATGGTCAATTTGAGACCTTGTCTTGGTTCCCAAACTCGCAAGCAACTTTTGGAGATTTGGCAGACTTTTTATTGAAAGAAGAAAGTTTGGCTGGATTAGAGCGTCATTTCCGAGGTCAAGATCAAGAGTTCTATTCAGAGACAGTAGGCCCTCGTCTAACCGAGCGTTACCAGTGGTCTGAGCCAGCTAGTCTTTTAGACTTGCTTCCCTTAGTTGGTGAAGTTAGAGTGGAAGAGAAGGTTTGGCAACCACTGGATCAAGCCACGTCTCCTTGGGTGGACTATGCAGTCCTCTTCTTTGGAGCTCTGTTGGCTCAGGGTCTACAACTTTTAGTGACTCAGGAATTCTTCGCCATGTCTCTTTCTTTCCCCCTTTTGTACTTGGTAGTCGTAGCTCAAGCGCGGGGAATTAAAAAGGGCTTCCTAGCTTTAGGCTTGGTTCTTGTCCTACAGCTGGCATTCGCTCAAGGACAGGCAGTACCTCTGTTAACCTCAGCTGGTTTTTGGATTCAGGTTTTGGCCTATGTTTTAGCTACCTCTCTTGCGGGTTATTTACAAATGCAAAGTTTGGATCGGCAGGCGACTCTGCGGTCCGAACAAGCAGCACTTAAAGCTGAGCATCAAGCTTTGCAGGAAAATTACCGTCATGTGTTAGAAGATCGGCAATCTTTGCGCTATCAAATCTTGAGCGAGCGCGGTGGTTTTGGTTATTTTGCAACCCTTTTTAACCGTTTAGCCCAAGCACCAGGAGATACGATTTTTGCGGAAGCCTTGAGTCAATTGGATACAAAAATTCAAGCGCAGAAGTTGGGGATTTACCGATTTGATCAAGGATTGGTGACAGCCCACTTGGTGGTTGGCAAGTCTGAGGGGATGCCTGATAAGATTGATCTATCTGCTCTTCCACGGGTGGCGACACGTATTCAAGAAGGTTCTTCTTGGGTTAATGTGGATCTTTTGGCGGGATACCCGGCCTATGCTGTCAGCATTAAACGTTCAGGACAGGTGGCCTATCTGCTCTGGATTGAGGGAGTGGATTTCCAACACATGAATTTACAGGAGTCTCAACAAATTGAGTTCTTTGTCCAATTGTTGAGTTTCTTCTTGGAAAGAGAAGATGCACGAAAACGCTTGGGACAGCTGAAAGAGGAGGGCTAGTCTATGGAATGGACCTTTATGGGCCTGGTTTTGGTTCTTCATTTGGTCTGGGCTAGTTACCTGACCAGACAATGTAAGCGGGGAGTGTTTCATTTTCCTGGTTACTATCTGCTTTTTGCTTTCCTATTGCCGATTTTTGGTCCCTTGCTTCTTTCCATTATCCATCTTAGTCAGCAAATTGAGTTAGATCCAAAATTGGTTGAGGAACCCGTTGAATGGGATGTGATGGAGCAAACCAAGGGCTTGGATTTGGATCCGCATCAAAGCATGGTTCTACCTTTGGAGACAGCTCTTCTATTGGAAGACGGTCAGGTGGCTCGAAGCTTGTTGTTAGATTTACCGTTAAGCAAGGCAAAAGAGAACTTGGAATTGCTTTTCATGGCACGGAAACACCGAGATCCGGAGATTGTTCACTATGCGGCTAGTGTGATTGCGAGTTTGCAAGAGGACTATGAGCGGGATATTCGAAATCTGCGGAAGTCTTATGAAGAAGCGCCGCATGAACCTGCTCGGCTCAAAACCTATCAGCAGGTTCTGGAAGCTTACTTGGCAACAGATTTGTTGGAAGGACAGGCTCGGCGTGCGTATTTGATACAGGCTTGCCGTTTGGCTAGTGCACAAGAAGAGCAGTCGAACAGTTTTAAAGGAAGTTTGCGCTTAGCGCAGATTAACCTGGATCTAAAAGATTATGAAGCAGTCCAAGAGAGCCTCTATGGTCTCCTGTCGACTTGGTCGGACAAGGAAGAGGTCTGGATGTTGCTACTTCGTTATTATTATGAATTACATGATGCATGGAATTTTCGGAAGGCCTTGGCGTCTGCCCGAGAAGAAGGCATCTACATTACCCACGAGAATGAAGCGAATTTACGATTCTGGGAACAAGGTCTGGAAGGCAATCTCTAAGGTCTTCAAGGCGAGTAAGAGGAAAGAAGGAGAAGAGTATGAAAATTGCCCTTATTTTTGAAGGTTCTTATCCCTATGTCCATGGGGGAGTTTCAACCTGGGCTCATGATTATATTCAATCCTTGCCGGAGCACGAGTTTGTTATTTGGACGGTGCATCCAGGTGGTTCTATATCAGCTGAACCGGTTTATGAAATACCTAATAATGTTGTAGCTTTTCATGAAGTCTTCTTGGATCAAGCACCACAAATTTCTGGAGGATCTGCTTTGGCCTTGTCAGATATGGAAGTTTCTAGTCTGCAAGCCTTGATTCGTGGTGGGGAGCCATCTTGGTCACAACTTTTCAAGTCTGCTCAAGAAGGGCGTCTGGATCCCGCTTGGTTGACTAGAAGTCCTGAGTTTATCTCTTGGGTGGAAGAAGCAGCTCAGGAATCTTACCCACTGGTACCTTTCACAGATTTTTATTATTCTCTGCAATCCATGCTAACACCGCTTTTGACAGTTCTTGGGTCGGAGATTCCGCAAGCGGATGCTTATCATACGATCTCAACAGGTTATGCAGGCATGTTGGGGGCTATGGCTAGTTATCAAACGGGGAAACCTTTCTATGTGACGGAGCATGGAATCTATAGTCGGGAACGGGAAGAAGAAATTCTTAGTTCCAACTGGGTTCTCCATGCTATGAAGCAAGCTTGGATTACCTACTTTAATCGTTTGGCTCAAGCGGCTTATGATCAGGCTGATTGCATTACATCCTTGTTTGAAAATGCGCGGACAACGCAAATAGCTTTGGGAGCTCCTGCTAGAAAGACTAAGGTGATTTCCAATGGGATTCACTATGAGCGCTTTAACGGGATTCCTTTAAAAGCTCCAGGAGATTGGGTGGATATTGGTGCGGTGATTCGTCTGGCACCGATTAAGGACGTTCTCAATTTAATTCGGGCTTTTGCAGATGTAAGTCAGGAACTTCCCTATGTTCGCCTCCATATTCTTGGAGATACAGTGGATCCCGACTATGCTCAACAATGTTACCAGTTGGTGAAAGATCTGGAGCTGAATCGAATTATCTTTGTAGGACGTGTTGATGTACGGGACTACATGAAATATTTGGATGTTACAGTTCTCTCAAGTCTGTCAGAGGGGCAGCCATTAGCTGTATTGGAATCTTTGGCAGCAGGTCGTCCTTGTATTACCACAGATGTCGGAGCCTGTCGGGAGCTTTTAGAGGGTGGTCCGTTTGATCAATTGGGACTAGCCGGTTATACAGTTCCACCGACGGATAGTCGGGCTTTGGGACAGGCGATGATTAAAATGGCTCTGTCAGAAGGAGCTCGCTGGCGTATGGGACAGGTTGGTCGACAACGAGTAGCTCGGAGCTACCAACACCAACACATGATGAAGAAATACCAGCAGATGTATGAAGGGAGGCTGAACTAGTGGCCGGAATCGGTTTTGAATTGCGAAAAATTTATGACGAACAGACTCCGCTTTCCAAGGAGAAGGCTTATGGCTATACTAGTCTGATTTATGTCGGTCCCTTTTTACTAGGCCTGTTCCTAGTTGGTTTGGTACAATTGTTGGCTCAGTTGACCTTGGTGGATGCGAATAGTCGGACGCAGGTTTTGACAGAGATTACCTATGCTATGTTGGGTTCTCTAGGTATTCAGAGTTTCTTTTCTTACCTAGTTAGCCGCTATTTAGCTGATTGTCTTTATCAGGACCAGGAAGACAAGGTTCTTCCGTCTTTCTTTGCTTCCAGTGCTCTGCTCTTGATGGTGGGAATGTTGGTTTATGGCCTATTCCTTCTGTTTACAGGTTTGGGTCCCTGGGCTTATCTTTTGAATCTACTCTTATTTGGAGTTCTGATCTTAATTTGGAATGCTATCCAATATTTAACGGCTATCCAGGAATATCGCTCGATCAGCAAGGCTTTTGTATTAGCTGCCGGCATTCTTCTGGTCGTTGGTGGCTTAGCATCCTACCTTGGGTTGAATCAAGGTCTTCTGTTAGGGACCTGTCTAGCTTATGGTTTTGTGCTAATTCGAATGGTTGGTCAGATTTTGTTGCACTATCCTAGCAATCACCGCCTATCTTTTGATTTTTTACGAAGTGTTGATGGGTATGCGGATTTGGCACCTGTAGGACCATTGCTTTTCTTAGGACTTTATGGGCATGTGGTAATTGCCCTCTATAGTCCTCTTAGCCAGACGGTTTCCGGTTTTTTCCGCCAAGCCCCTAGTTATAATTTTGGTCTACTTTTAGCCTTTCTTTTAACCCTCTTTGCTTTGGTGACCTATGTTATTTCTGTCGAAGTTTTCTTTTATCCCCACTTCCATCGTTTTTTCCTTTTATATAATAAAAAAGGTAATTACCTTAGTCTGCAACAGGCAGAGCGCGATATGGTACGGGTATTACAGAGAGAATTGGGATATCTCATTTGGAAACAGGTTATTGCGACTAGCTTACTCATGGTAGTGCTCAATCTTCTGTTCTTACCGCTGGAGTCACATCTCCCTGTAGGAAGTCTGTTCCTCTTGAATCAGCTCTTTTTGGGTTATGGAATTTACGGAATTGCGAATGCGTACCTGTTGACGATTCTCTATTTTGCGGATTATCGTGGTGTGAAGGTTCTTGCTCAAATTTTTGCAGTCTTTTCTGTGGGTCTAACAGCAGTCTTGGCCTGGCTAGCTCCGGCTTATCTGGCCTGTGGCTTTCTTGTGGCTAGCCTAGTTCTAGTTTTGCTGGCTCGTAGAAGATTGGCTCGCTTACAAGAACAAATGACCTATCATGTTCTAGGCCATTCGGCTCAAGTAGCCATGAAATCCCCAAAAACCTATACACATATAGCTCAAAGACTAGAAGAAATTTTTGCTAAATTCGAATAAACAAGTAAACCCGGGATTCTATCCCGGGTTTTCCTATATTCAAAAGAGGAGAAGGTTAGCGCTCTGCTGCCCACTCGGCATAAAATTGCTCCAGATAGGCCTCTAAAAATTGGTGCCGTCCCTGAGCCATTTTTTTGGCATGAGTAGTATTCATAAGATCTTTTAATTTGAGTAGTTTTTCATAGAAGTGCATGATTGCTGTATCTTGTCCATTACGGTATTCTTCTAGGCTTAGCTGTTCTCTAGGTTTGCGAGTGGGATCATGGATTGGTCTGCCAAAGTGACCAGAGTAGGCCATGGTTCTCGCAATTCCAATAGCACCAAGGGCATCCAAGCGATCAGCATCTTGGACAATTTGTCCTTCAAGGCTTAGGCTGACATGAGATTGAGTGCCTCCCTTGAAGGACATGTATTGGATAATGTGTAGGATATGCTCAGAGTCACTAGCTGAGACCCCGTTAGTTGTCAGCCAGTTTTGGACGATTTGGAGTCCAACAGCCTCACTCTCATTAAATTTTGCATCTGCAATATCGTGAAGAAGGGCGGCAAGTTCACAAATAAAGAGATCAGCACCCTCTTGTTTGGCGATAGTGATGGCATTCTGGGTGACTCGGTGGATATGCCACCAGTCGTGACCAGAGGCTTCACCTGCTAGTTCTTGAAAGACAAAGGTTCGAGCTTTTTCTAAAATAGTTTTTTTGTCAGTCATGGCTTTCCTTTCTTGAAAAGGCCCCCTGCTATCCGTGAATGGTAGTCGAGAACTGCAATCAGCCCTCTCGCTTGAATTGGCAACGGTAGAAGAGATCTTTAATCGGTATGGTTGCAACTAGTATAGCATGTTCTTGGCGTTCAGGGGAAGAATTGGCAGTAAAGGAGAAGGGATGTATCGGATTAAACGATGGGAGTATCAAGCCTTACAGAATCGGCCCTTGGTGGGGTATGCACCAGGTCTTCGACAGGTTGACACGGGAAGGGCTAGTCTTCGTTTTTTATCCTTGAATTGGCGGGATTTAGAGCCGAAGGAAGAAGAATTTACATTTAGAGATTGGGAGCAGCGATTGGGCTTCTGTAAACTACGGCAGCAGGGCCAGCGTCTGGTTTTTCGGCTGATTTTGGACAACCCTAGCCGGAAGGGGGAGCCGGATTTGCCAGATTGGTTATTGGAGCGGGTACCTGCAAAATCTTATGTTGGTCCCTTTGGATCTGGGTTGGCACCTGATTATAACCATCCTTTCTTGGCACTGGCTTATCAGCGTTTGGTACTTGCTTTGGGACAAGCATGGGGGCAAGATGGTTTGTTTGCTTATGTGCAGTTAGGTGGTTTGGGTCACTGGGGCGAGTGGCATCAACTTGCTGGCTTGGGTCCCTTACCTCAGGGAGATTTTGCCCAGCGTTTTTATGTCGACCCCTGGCTAGCGACGTTTCAAAACTGTCGACTTTGCTTGCGGCGTTCTTTTAGTTGGTTGGACTGGGAGCAGGCTTATGCTTTCTATCATGATGAATTGGGGGATTTGGCTCAGACACGGGTCTGGCTAGACGAGTTAAGGTGGGGAGGTTTGTCTTTTGATGGGGCTCAGATGCGTGGTTTGGGGGAGGTTGGTTTAGAGCGGGTGCTAGGGGGTGAGTGGTCTTCGAATTGTTTATGGTCTCCACCGGGGCAGGAGTTACTAGCTCAGATGCGGAGTTTAGGTTTGTCTTTTTTGGGACCAGCCTTGCCCCAGAATCCAAAGACCTTTCAGGCGGTAGAGAGGTGTTTGGGCTATCAGTTGTGGTTATCCCAGGTTCGCTTTGTATCTAGTTTACTGGGGACTGGTTTGATTTTAACTTGGGAAAATAGGGGAGTAGCGGCTTTTCCTTTTGACTGGCCAGTGTTTGTGAACTGGGAGACTTGGCAGGGAGATCGGGGGCGGCAGCTTTTGTCCTTGGACTTGCGACGGTTGGCTGCGGGGCAGAAGAGTCAGTGTTTTACTTGGCTTGCAAAGCCCGTGTTGGCTTACAAGTTCTTAAGTCTCAGCATTGAAGATCCTTTGAGTCAAAAGCCTTTTTGGATTTTTTCTCAAAAAGGGAAAAAGTGGGCTGGAGGCTTGCTTCTATAGGGTTGGAGTATTTCCATACCAAAGGAAAAATGGTAAAATAGGGGACAAGAACAAGGGGGAGCAGGATGTCAAAAGAAGAGAATTTAACAGGGGCTCAGGTTGTTGCCCTTACGAGAGAATATTTATCACCCGAAGATGTAGCCTTCGTTCAAAAAGCTTTGATCTATGCGATTGATCGTCATAGTGGTCAGTTTCGCAAGTCTGGGGAGCCGTATATTATTCATCCCATTCAGGTTGCGGGGATTCTAGCGAAATTAAAGTTGGATGCTGTTACAGTGGCTTGTGGTTTTTTGCATGATGTCGTAGAGGATACGGTGGTATCCTTGGATAATCTTGAGCGAGAATTTTCCAAAGAAGTACGATTAATTGTAGATGGTGTGACGAAGCTTGGAAAGGTGACCTATAAATCGCATGAGGAACAGTTGGCAGAGAATCATCGCAAGATGTTGATGGCCATGTCTCAGGATATGCGGGTTATTTTGGTCAAGTTGGCTGACCGTCTGCACAATATGCGGACTCTCAAGCATCTTCGCAAGGACAAACAAGAGCGGATTGCTCGTGAAACCATGGACATTTATGCTCCGTTGGCGCATCGTTTGGGGATTTCTAGTGTCAAATGGGAGTTGGAAGACTTGTCCTTCCGTTATTTGAATGAGGTTGAATTTTATAAGATTACTCATTTAATGAAAGAAAAAAGGCGGGAACGGGAAGCGCTCGTGGATGAAGTGGTTGCTAAAATTACTAAGTACACAGCCGAGCGGAATTTGGACGGCCAGATTTATGGGCGTCCAAAACACATCTATTCCATCTACCGCAAGATGCAGGATAAGAAAAAGCGTTTTGAGGAGATTTATGACTTGATCGCTATTCGCTGTATTTTAGAAACACCGAGCGAAGTTTATGCGATGTTGGGATATGTCCATGAATTGTGGCGACCAATGCCAGGGCGCTTTAAGGACTATATTGCCAATCCGAAGGCCAATGGTTACCAGTCTATCCATACGACTGTCTACGGACCAAAAGGGCCGATTGAGTTTCAAATCCGGACCCAGGAAATGCATGAAGTTGCGGAATACGGGGTTGCCGCTCACTGGGCTTATAAAAAAGGTATCAAGGGTAAAGTAGACAGCAAGGAATCAGCTATCGGAATGAACTGGATTAGCGAGATGATGGACTTGCAGGAACAATCTGGAGATGCCAAGGAATTTGTGGACACGGTTAAACAAGATTTCCTAGCCGAAGAAATCTATGTCTTTACGCCAGATGGTGCGGTCCGTGCCTTACCGAAAGACTCGGTACCTATTGATTTTGCCTATGAAATCCATACTAAGGTTGGGGAAAAGGCTACTGGTGCTAAGGTTAATGGCCGTATGGTGCCACTAACCACCAAGCTTAAGACTGGTGATCAGGTGGAAATTATCACCTCTGCCAATTCTTTTGGTCCAAGTCGAGACTGGATTACGATTGTTAAGACAAGCAAAGCCCGTAATCGGATTCGTCAGTTCTTCAAGAATCAAGATAAGGCCTTGTCTATTGATAAGGGTCGAGAGCTTTTGGTGGAGCAATTCCAGCAGCATGATATGCAGGCGAACCAATTCTTGGATAAAAAGCACCTAGACGCCTACTTGGATAAATCCAGTTATAAGTCTGAGGAATCTCTTTATGCAGCTATTGGATTTGGGGAAGTTTCTGCGATCTCTGTCTTTAACCGCTTGACGGAGAAAGAACGTCGGGAAATTGAGCGAGAGAAGGCGCGTGCCCAAGCTGAAGAGCTCCTTCATGGTGGAGAGATCAAGAGTGATAAGCCGAGCAACACTAAATCTAGGCAGGAAGAAGGCGTTTCTGTTAAAGGAGCTCCAGGTTTGCTGATTCGGATGGCCAAGTGTTGTAATCCAGTTCCAGGGGATGCCATTGTTGGCTATATTACGAAGGGACGTGGAGTTGCTGTTCACCGTGAAGACTGTATGAACTTACGTTCGCAAGAAAACTATGAGCAAAGACTCTTAGAGGTTGAGTGGGAAGGTTCTGGCTTAGGTAATAAGGAATACACCGCGAATATCGATATTTATGGTCTCAATCGGACAGGCTTACTTAATGATGTTTTGCAGGTTCTTTCCAATTCAACTAAGAATATATCCATGTTTAATGCTCAACCATCGAAGGATATGAAATTTGCAACTATCCACGTTTCCTTCGGTATTTCGAGTTTGGCCAATCTCACAACAGTTGTAGATCGTATCAAGAATGTGCCAGATGTTTATTCTGTTAAAAGAACAAATGGATAGGAGCTGTTTATGCGAGTTGTATTACAGCGAGTAAAGGAAGCTTCTGTTTCTATTGCCGGGGAAGTTCAAGGAGCCATTGGCTCAGGTTTTCTCCTGTTAGTCGGGATTGATCCTGATGATACTGCGGATGATCTAGCCTATATCTGCCGTAAGGTTGTCAATATGCGAATTTTTGCGGATGATCAAGGGAAAATGAATTTATCCATTCAGGATATTGGAGGAGAAATTTTGTCTGTCTCCCAATTTACTCTCTTTGCGCAAACTAAAAAAGGGAATCGGCCAGCTTTTACCGGAGCAGCTCAGCCGGATTTGGCTCGGGTTTTGTACGACGATTTTAATCAGCTTTTGGCAGATTTTGTTCCTGTTGAGACAGGTGTTTTTGCTGCAGATATGCAGGTGGCTTTGGTGAATGACGGGCCGGTGACGATTCTATTGGATAGTAAAAATCCTTAGGTGGTACGATGGAAAAAATAACGATAGCTCAATTAGGTGCTTTGCAGGATGAGAAAGAAATCGCCATTTTGGATGTTCGAGATCGGGAAGATTTTGCCCTTCGCCATTTTGAAGGCTCGCTCAATATTCCTGAATCGGGATTAGCAGATTCTCTAGATCAATTGGATATCAAGACAGTCTATCATGTGGTCTGCACCAAGGGTATTCGTGCTCAGAGGGCTAGTACCTTCTTAAACGAACAAGGTTATCAGGTTGTTCAGGTTGTAGATGGCTGGTTTAGTTATGAATCATAAAAAAATTCCTTCAAGTATTTTATGACTTGAAGGAATTTTTTTATTTTGGTGGACGAATACTAAAAGTCAGTAGGAAGAGGAGTCCGATAGCTGTGAATTGAATCCCAAAAAGCAGGGATAGGAGGGGTTCGCCAACCGGGAAACAGGAACCAATCAAAGCAAGGAAAAAAATGATACTGAGTAGGTTGGAACAGAATTTAATAAAAGCGATATTCATGAGTGATGATAAGACCTTTCTAGTTTGACGGTGTGTCAGTTTGGACTTATTATATCCCGAATCGAGCCTCTTGTGATTAGGATAGCCTGAAATGTAGAGGAAACAGCCTGAACGGTATGGTTTCGGTCCTCATTTATTCGTGAAAGCTCCCTAACGATTGTCGTTAGGGAGCTGGGTGTTATGCAGGTTCTACATAGAGCTGATTTGCTAAAGTTAGTGGGAGACTGAGTGTCTTTTCTTGAAATTGCAATTCTAATGTTTGTAGGAAATCATCCTTTTTGAGTAGGTGAAAGACGGTCCCTAGGTGTAAATTCTGATTTTCAAGATAGTCTATGAATTCGGGTTGATCAGGGAACCGACAGAGAACATAGTCCTGATGTGGTTGGACCTGAGATAGTCGTTGGGTGAAGTCTTCTTGTAGGAGTTCCTGCATGCGAGGGATTCGTCCTCCGTGAGGACAATGTTTCGGAAACTCCAGCATAATCTCTAATTGGTTAATAAATTGATCTGAAACACTATGTTCTAAAACTTCTGCTTCTTGATGAATGTCTTGACTGGAATAGCCTAGATTCTGGATTAGAAAGACTTCAATTAAGCGGTGTTTTCGATAGAGATTGGAGACCTGTATCATCCCTTTCTCTGTGACCAAGTAGCCTTTGTCCTTATCCTTCACAATCCAATCCTCTTGGATCATTTTTTTTAACATTTCGGAGGTTGCTGGTTCAGATACCCCCATGAGGTGGGCGATTTCCTTATTGGTCATTTTGCCAGGTGCCTGGCTTCTCTCATAGATACGCTTTAGGTAGTCTTCCTTGTTGGGTGTCATGCCCTTGCTCCTTTGTTCTGCCTTTTAGATTAGTATAGCAAAAAATCAAGGAGTTTTGGACTAGCTCTTACTTTAGACCTTCGTAGATTTTATCCAGATTCCATTTCATCATGGTGTAGTATTGGTCTCCCTCTTCCCCTTTTTTTGCGAGGGAGTCTGTGAAAATCGTGGAGTAGATATCTAGCTGACTTTGTGTAGCTACTTGTTTCATAGCTTTGGGGGAGACAGAGGTTTCTAAGAAGAGGTGTTTCACTTGAGAGTGGCGGATGGTGTCGAGGATGGTTTGGAGTTGTTGGGGAGTTCCTTGGGATTCAGTGTTGATTTCCCAAATATAGGCGGGGGTGACATGATAAGCCTTTGCAAAGTATTTAAAGGCTCCCTCGGAGGTCACTAAGAGTCGCTGTTCCTCAGGGATGTCCAAAAATTTGGATTGAGCTTCTTGGTGTAAGGTTTGGAGTTTTGCGATATAGTTGTCGGCGTTTTCTTGGTAGAAATCAGCGTTGGTAGGATCCTTTTTTTGGAGTGCTTTAGTGATGGTATTGACGTACTGGATGCCGTTGGATAGGTCTAGCCAGGCGTGAGGGTCTGTTTCTTGATTGTTGCTAGAGAGGTAGAGGGGGGTGATGCCTTGGCTAGCAGCGATGACATCCGTGTCGACGGTTTTATGGGCTGTTTGAACCATTTTGGAAAACCAGCCATTGCCACCAGTTTCTAAGTTTAATCCATTGTGGAACAGTAGGTTGGCATCGCTAGCTTTAGCAATGTCTTCTGTAGTTGGCTCATATTCATGAGGATCTTGTCCACGTGGGACAATGCTATAGACATCAAGGCGGTCTTGTCCAACCTGTTTCACCATATCCTCTAAGATGGAATTAGTAGTGACGATGGAGAGTCGCTCTCTAGGTTGCAGGTTGTTAGAATGAGTGGAGTTATGATAGAGAAAGCCCCCAAATCCCACGATTAGCCCCGCTCCGAGTAGTAGGGGAACTGCCATTTTTTTCTTATTGGCTCCTTTCTTAGATCCCTTTCTTTTTCTTTTTGGGGAAAATAGAAAGGAATAGGCAAAACAAAGAGCTGCCGCTAAAACAATGGTTGGCCCAGAGGCCCAATTAAAGGTATAGCTGAAGTAGAGACCGATGATGGAAGCAAGGACAGCAATTAGGCTGGAGAGCCCCATCATTTGTGGGAGTTGGTTGGTCCAGAGGAAGGCTGTTGCTGCGGGGATAATCAGCATGGCGACAACAAGGATAATTCCCACGGATTGTAGGGCAGTGACGGTGACCAAGGTCAAGATAAACATGAGGCTGTAGTGCATGAGATTGGTATTGAGTCCATAACTGCGTGCAAAGTTTTCATCTAGGGAAGTGATGAGCAGTTCCTTGTAAAAAAGTTGGAGGTAGAGTAGAACAAGAAGAAATATGAGAGCGGTAATGAGTAAGTCTAGATTGCTGACGGCTAAAATATTGCCAAATAGGATATGGTGAAGATTGGTAGAGCTCTGGGCAAAGTGAATAAGGACAAATCCCAGGGCATAGAGAGAGCTGAAAACAACACCAATGGTGGTATCCATTTTTAACTGACTCTTGGAAGTGATGTAGCTAATGAGCAGGGCGGCCAGAAAACCGAAAATGGAGGCACCAATTAAAACGTTGATTCCCAGAATATAAGCGAGGGCTACACCTGGAAGAACGGAATGAGAAATGGCATCCCCCATCAAGGACATTCCTCTCAAGATGATGAAAGAGCCAATGAGCCCTGACATGATTCCAATCAAAATGGATGTAATAAGGGCATTTTGAAGGAAGGGATAAACTTGAAGTGCTTGGAAAAAGTTTGAAATGGCATTCATAAGCGTTCCTCCTGAAAATAGATGGAAGCAAAGTCTGGGTTGAAGGCTTTGGCTAGGTTTTCTGCTGTGAAGACTTGCTGACTAGGACCTGCTTGAATAACTCCACGATTCATAAGAACGAGTTCGTCGAAATAATCATGGACTTTGGAGAGATCATGGTGAATAACAAAAATGGTTCGTCCTTCTTGCTTCCAGAGTCTAAGGATTTTCATAATTTGTTGTTCACTTTCTGCGTCAATACCAACAAAGGGTTCATCTAGGATGATGAGATCGGCATCTTGTAAAATGGCGCGTGCTACAAAAGCTCGTTGCAATTGTCCGCCAGACACCTGATTCATTTGTCGATTGGCAAGGTGTTCAATTTGTACCTGCTGCATGACTTGTCTAGCTGCAGCTTTTTCCTTAGGTCCTGGTTTGTGAAAAAGTCCGAGGCGGGCATAGGTGCCTGTTAGAACAAGATCCTGAATTTGAATAGGAAAAGTCAGGTCAATGTCTTTTCTCTGTTCAACATAAGCGATTCGGTGATTGCGTGGATTTAAGGGTTCATTGTTAAATTGGATGCTTCCGGTTTCTGTTGAGATGAGCCCTAATATGGCTTTAACAAGGCTAGACTTACCAGCCCCATTGGGACCAATCATACCTGTGATTTTTCCTGGATGAAGAGAGAGGGATACATTTTGAAAAACTCTTTGCCCATCATAGGCAAGAGATAAATTTGAAATATCTAAAGTCATAGGACCTCCTTTGAATTAGTAATGAAATGGAGGAGCCCAGGAGTTGGAGTTTTGGGAAGCTCTTGGTTTCTAGGTGCCTGCCTCCTGAATGAACGGCTACTCCCTTGTTTGGGATTCTCCATTGGGATTGATGGTTGATGGAAGTATCTACCATTTAAGAATTAAGTTATCCTAATTTTAAAATTTTGTCAACTTAATATAAAAGTTGTTCCAGTAGTGTATCTTGAAATTGGAGGGTTGTGTAATTACGGTTAGACACAAAAAAACCTCCAAAACTGGTTCGTTTTGGAGGTAGTACTCTGTTGCTCTTCCCTAGATTTATTCAGTTTGCTGGTCGATTTCTTTTTGAGCCGAAACACCTTGATTAAGGAGGCTTTGAATAATGGCTTTGTCACGAAGCTTGACAGAGTCATTGATGCTGTTGGCGGATTCAATAATGGTTTGTTCCAGTTGTGCGCGTTTGTGTCTACCGTCTTCGATAGCTTGAATAATTTGTTGGTTTTGAACCACCAAGCTTTCAGCCAGTTTGGTAACGGCTTGCACGCTCATGGTTGGATTTTGGGCGGTACGTTCCAAGGCTGGGATGGCTTCTTTGCTGGTTTCTGCCAGTAATTCTAAGGCTGCATTATTGGCATTGGTAATAGCATCAGCCGTCATACCAGAGCGGACAGATTGTTGGAGGATTCCCAACTGAGCGATTGAGAGCTTCATGGTTGGGATGGTGTTGCGACGGAGCATTCCCAATTTTTGTCGCATATCTGTCGAGACTTTGACCAAGTTTCGCATTTGTGGGGTGGTTGCCCAGGCTACGTAGAGGCGGCTGATATATTCTGTATGCTGAATTTCTAGCATATTGACCACTTCTGTTAGGTGGGCTAGTTGGTCTGATTTTACTTGGTAATCGATACCGGCAGGGTCTAGACTAGCTACTTCTTGTTGCAATTGGAAAGCACGATCGCCAGCTTCTTTTTGGCTAGATTCGATAAAGGCGATGACTCCGACTAAATTTTCGATGGAATTGGTATTTTCTTCAATCAACATTTCAGCTGAGACGATGTTGCGTGCTAAGACTTCTTCTTGGTTGACAACGGCTGCGGCCATACCATCCATTTTCTTCTCGATATTTTGGGAGTCGAAATAGAATTCTTGGAGGTTGTTTTTGCCTTGTCGGAAGAGTTTTTGTAGGAAATTTGGTTTTTCTTCCAAGTCAGCTGGTTTGACATCTTTATACTTAGCTACGAAGCCATTCAGTTCTCGGTTGGTCTGGGATAGAATGTCATCTACCTGTGGAATCTCTAGTTTCTTTTGTTCGCTAAGGATCTTGTTGACCGTGATATTAACATTTTCCACAGCTTCTTGTCCGAAATCCAAGAGGGAGTTTTTATCTTCCAAAAATTGATCCACGAGTTGAGGTGTACGCTCTTGAATAGCAGATTGTTGCTGGGGAGTTAGTTTATCGAAAAATTGTAAACTGGGTGTGTTGGGATTTTCTGGATTGCTGGCTAGGATAATCTCGCTAGTTTTGTCCTGTTTGAGGGCTTTGTTAGCAATGTTGTCAATGTCAAAGTTGAAGGATTCACTCATTTATTTTCTCCTGTTTCGTTTTCTGGGCTCAGAATGCGGAGACTGATTTCGAAGTCTCGCATGTCGGTTTCATTTAATTGTTTGAGGGTCTCATCCAAGAGGAGGTCAAACTGCTCCATAGCCACTTGCGCTTTCTTGAGGCGCTGCTTGGCCTGGTAATAATCCTTGGGATTTTGGTAGATTTTGAGGTAACCATTTAGGATGTCTTGGAAGTTACTCATTTGGGCTTGGTGGACAGCCATCAATTCTTGTTGGTTTCCGCCGGTAGAATTTTCGATTTTACGGACAATCTCTTGGTGATCTTTTTGAATATTGAGATAGGTCTTGCGGATTTCTTCGGGAATTGGACCTTCCCATTGGTTATCATCCATAGGTTCAACATAGGCATCCTTGAGGCGGACTTGCTCCTGGTAGGCTAGTTGTTTGTATTCCTGGAGTTGGTATCTGACTTGTTGTTGGTATTTAGTGGCATTTTTACTAATGGAATTGTAGCGCTTGAGTCCTAGCTTTTTGCGTAGATCAATGGCTTCGGCTTGGATATATTCCAAGCGTTCCAGTGTTTGGTTAGCCAATGCTTGGTAAGCTTCGATTTCTCCCTTGTCGTGAAAGAAGTCTAGCTGGTTCAAATCTAGATCCACTTTTTGGATATCCTGTCGCAGATATTCGATTCTCATTTTTTTATTAGAAGAAACATGAATACGGTGAGCGGCAATAAAAAGAAGGCTTGGCAGTATTAAAGCTTCTAGGGGATCTATCGTGGCTGAAAAAAAGAATAATACAATGAGTAGGACAGTGATGGCGCTAGAATTATAAAAACGACTGTGAAAAAAGGACTTTCTTCTATTCATATGTAACCTCTATCTTCCTAAGAACATTCTAGCAAAAAAAGCGAATTTGTGGGGAAAATGGATGGAACTTCCGACTGAAGTCTGAGGTTACTGCATAAAAATTGAAAAAATTCCGAAAATTGGGTATAATAGGACGTAAAAACTTCTAAGAGCTGATTCTAAATGTGGTTTTGTTCGTAGATCAGCCCACAAACCTATGTTTAAGTAGGAATTATCGTTTTAAAAGCGAACAAGGGATAGAAGTGGACACAAGTACATAGATTCATGAGCTGGCTTTTGCTAGTTCTCGAAAAGAGCAGGAGACGAGATATGACTTCAGTTGTTGTTGTTGGAACCCAGTGGGGAGATGAAGGAAAAGGGAAGATTACGGACTTCCTGTCTGCGAATGCGGAAGTAATTGCCCGTTATCAAGGTGGTGACAATGCTGGGCACACGATCGTGATTGATGGGAAAAAGTATAAATTGCATTTAATTCCGTCAGGAATTTTCTTCCCAGAGAAGATTTCCGTTATCGGAAATGGAATGGTGGTTAATCCTAAGTCTTTGGTTAAAGAATTGCAGTATTTGGCAGAAGAGGGGGTTTCAACTGAGAATCTTCGGATTTCTGATCGGGCACACGTCATTTTGCCATACCACATCTGTTTGGATCAATTGCAAGAAGATGCTAAGGGTGCCAATAAAATTGGAACGACGATCAAAGGGATTGGTCCAGCTTATATGGATAAAGCGGCACGGGTTGGAATTCGGATTGCAGATCTCTTGGATCGGGATATTTTCAAGGAGCGGCTACAGATCAATCTGGCTGAGAAAAATCGGATTTTTGAGAAATTATACGGAGCTGAGTCTCTTGATTTTGAAGAAATCTTTGAAGAATATTATGCCTACGGCCAAGAAATTAAGAAGTATGTTACAGACACCTCTGTTATCTTGAATGACGCCCTAGACCAAGGGAAACGTGTACTCTTTGAAGGTGCTCAAGGGGTTATGTTGGATATTGATCAAGGAACTTATCCATTTGTAACATCTTCCAATCCAGTTGCTGGTGGGGTTACCATTGGATCAGGAGTGGGTCCAAGTAAGATTGACAAGGTAGTTGGTGTCTGCAAGGCTTATACTTCACGGGTTGGAGATGGTCCATTCCCGACAGAGTTGTTTGATGAAGTGGGTGAGCGGATTCGTGAGGTAGGTCATGAGTATGGAACGACAACTGGTCGTCCTCGTCGTGTCGGTTGGTTTGACTCAGTCGTGATGCGCCATTCTCGTCGTGTTTCAGGTATCACCAATCTTTCCCTAAACTCTATTGATGTCCTCAGTGGTTTGGATACCGTCAAAATTTGTGTAGCTTATGATCTTGATGGTGAGCGGATTGACTACTATCCAGCTAGCTTGGAACAGTTAAAACGTTGTCGTCCAATTTATGAGGAAATGCCGGGTTGGTCTGAAGACATCACAGGTGTTCGCAGCTTGGAAGAATTACCAGAAAATGCTCGCAATTATGTCCGTCGTATTTCGGAATTGGTCGGAGTTCGGATTTCAACCTTCTCCGTTGGCCCAGGTCGAGAGCAAACCAATATCTTGGAAAGTGTTTGGAGTCAATAGGAGCTATTTCAATGGACTATAGCCTTGAAGAAAAAGAAGCCTTTATGCGGGAAGCTATTGTAGAAGCTCAAAAGGCACTAGCTCTGGAAGAAATCCCTATTGGTTGTGTCTTGGTTAAGGACGGTCAGATTATTGGTCGTGGCCATAATGCGCGTGAAACCTTGAATCGGGCCATTCTCCACGCAGAAATGATGGCTATTGAAGACGCGAATACTCATGAGGGGCATTGGCGTCTTCTGGATACCACTCTTTTTGTGACGATCGAACCTTGTGTGATGTGCAGTGGGGCTATTGGTTTGGCTCGGATTCCCCAAGTGGTATATGGGGCTGCAAATCCTAAATTTGGAGCTGCTGGTAGTCTCTATAATATTCTCGAAGACAGTCGTCTTAATCATCGGGTTAAGGTCGAAGTTGGGATTCTTGAGGACGAGTGTGCAGGGATCATGCAGCGGTTCTTTCGAGAACGACGGCAAAAAGAAAAAGCCGTTCAGGAAGATTGAAGAGTCGTTTGAGCAACTTAGAGATAGTAGAAAAAGCAGCCAGGCTGGGACAGTTGTTCCAACCTGGCTTTTTAAGGAGTTATCGTGAAAAAGAAGATTTTATTGGGAATAGGGTTGCTAGGCTGCTCACTCCTAAGTGTTTATACTGTAAAAACCACTCATCGTAAACAGAAGAGTAGCTCTTCAACTTTCTCTGGAAATCAGAATAAGGTTACGTTGCTGACATATCAGCCTATTTTAAGTGTTTTAAGAGAATCACTAGCTCGAATTCGTCAACAACGGAATTTATCTTATGCATTGGCAGATATTGATCAGGATGGAGAAGAGGAGTTGTTACTTGGTTATAAGTATGGTGATGGTTCGGTGCAGTTAATTGGTCTTTATGATGTTCAGGAGCAGCAAGTGCTCCCATTAGTTGAAACGATTCCGGATAGTTTGCAAATTTTTCAAGAAGGCTATATTGTAACGTATACCTTTTCGGCTACTGGAGGATTGGCGAGACTTTATCAGTTATCGTCGCAGGGTGGACAATTGTTAGAGGAGAAAGCATTCCAAGATGGGCAGAGTCAACCCTTTGAATTATTTGATCTTAAAGCTGAATTTCCTGTGGAACAGCTGTCTTGGAAGTCTGTGTCTGCTAGCGAAGAAGCTGAATTTTAGGCATCATGCTTCTAAAATCTGAATCGTTTACAGTAAAGAGCGAAAAATAGTCGACAAAGTACAGAGTTATGGTATAATACTTAGTGGAGCAACAATCTTGCGTGAAGCGGGTCAGGGGAGGAATCCAGCAGCCCTAAGCGATGTAGATTGTGTGCTCTTTTTGTATGTCTTGAAGAAACCATAAAACGCAGGAAATCATTGTTATTTCCTGCGTTTTATGGTTATTTTCTCATTAGGTAACAGTTTCTTTTTCTGGTTCTTCTGGTTGAATGTCTAGGTCAGTTGCGGCTTTGGAGATCAGGAGCCAGTCACCGTTTTCTTGTTTCACAAATGCCAAGGTGACGGAGCGGTAGTCTCCTACTTGGTTACTTTCATAATAATAGGTTTTTGTTTGGAAGCTCTGGGAATCGGTTTCGACGGTGCCGTCGCTGGTTGAAGTTGGTTCTCCAAAGCGAGCACGAATGTCTTCTAAGTTGCTACCTCCAGCTCCTGTGGTACTATCGCCGAGAACAAGGTCGTCATAATCTTTTTGGGTCCACGTAAAATTGGGTTCAGATATAGTTTCTTCTGATTCCCAATAGGTTTCGTAATTGTAGAGATATTCTTCGAAGAAACTCTCATAGGTGGATATTGTGATTAAGGAAATTCCGGTACCAAGGACAGCTAAAACAGTGCTTATGATACCTAAGGTTTTCTTATTTTTACGATTGATCCAAAGTTCAATAACTCCAAAAATAAGGGCAGCAAGTCCAAGAATAAAGGCAAAAGTATTTAGGATTGGGATCCAAGATCCGAGTAAGGTGATGACCGCCAAGGTCATTGCAATAATCCCTAAAACATGGGATTCAGATTTTTGTTCCATAATCATCTCCTAATCGTCTTTTTCGTTTTTGGGGGAAGAATACTTTTAGTATAGCAGAGTTTTAGGTTTTACCAAAAGAATGTTTCCTAAAACATCTTGCTTATCTCCTGTTTGGGGTACCTTTCAATCCAAGAGTGAACACTTGTCTGTGTAACTCTTGGTCTTTTTTGATTCGGAATGTAAGCGTATACTTTAATTACAGCAGAACAATTAGGAAAGGAGTCATAAGATGAATATCATTATTAATATTCTCAATTGGTTCTCGCAGAACATTCTGCAAAATCCAGCCTTCTTCGTAGGTCTCCTCGTTTTAGTAGGATATGCCCTCTTGAAGAAACCAGGTCATGAGGTTTTTGCAGGTTTCGTTAAGGCCACAGTCGGTTACATGATTTTGAATGTCGGTGCTGGTGGTCTGGTTACAACCTTCCGTCCGATTTTGGCGGCTTTGAACTATAAGTTCCAGATTGGTGCGGCGGTTATCGATCCTTACTTTGGTTTGACCGCAGCCAATACAAAAATTGCGGAAGACTTCCCTGACTTTGTCGGAGCGGCTACAACAGCACTCTTGATTGGATTTGGGGTCAACATCCTCTTGGTAGCTCTTCGCAAGATTACCAAGGTGCGGACATTGTTCATTACAGGACATATCATGGTGCAACAAGCGGCTACCATTTCCTTGATTGTTCTACTCTTGGTTCCGCAATTGCGTAACAGCTGGGGTGTTTTGGCAATCGGTGTAATCTGTGGTCTTTATTGGGCAGTCAGCTCTAACATGACCGTTGAAGCCACTCAACGTTTGACTGGCGGTGGTGGATTTGCTATCGGTCACCAACAACAATTTGCGATTTGGTTTGTCGATAAGGTGGCTCCTTTCTTCGGTAAGAAGGAAGAAAACTTGGACAATTTGAAGTTGCCTAAATTCCTTTCCATTTTCCACGATACAGTGGTGGCGTCTGCGACCTTGATGTTGGTTTTCTTCGGAGCAATTCTTGCAGTCTTGGGTCCAGAAATCATGTCCAATGCGGAAGTTATCACATCAGGGACTGTGTATGTAGCAGAGAAGCAATCCTTCTTCATGTATATTATCCAAACAGCCTTTACTTTCTCTGTCTATCTCTTCATCTTGATGCAGGGTGTACGGATGTTCGTATCTGAGTTGACCAATGCCTTCCAAGGTATTTCTAGCAAACTATTGCCAGGTTCTTTCCCAGCGGTCGACGTTGCGGCTTCTTATGGATTTGGTTCTCCAAATGCAGTGCTTTCAGGATTTGCCTTTGGTCTCCTTGGTCAATTGGTAACCATTGTTCTCTTGATTGTCTTCAAGAATCCAGTCTTAATCATCACAGGATTTGTACCGGTCTTCTTTGACAACGCAGCTATTGCGGTTTATGCGGACAAGCGTGGTGGTTGGAAAGCAGCTCTTACTCTTTCCTTCATTTCTGGTGTGATCCAGGTTGCGGTTGGAGCGATTGCGGTTTCTCTTCTCGGTTTAGCATCTTATGGTGGTTATCACGGAAATATCGACTTCGATATTCCATGGGTACCATTCGCTTATATCTTTAAATATCTCGGTATTGTCGGTTTTGTCTTGGTCTGCCTCTTCTTCATGATTATTCCTCAATTGCAATTTGCGAAAGCGAAAGATAAAGAAGCTTATTATGCAGGTCAAATTCCTTCAGAAGAGTAGTGCTTCTAAGGGAGAACCACTCTAGTTTAGTCTACAATCTATATTTTATATAAAAAAGGAGAATCATTATGGTTAAAGTATTAACAGCTTGCGGAAATGGTATGGGATCTAGCATGGTTATTAAAATGAAGGTTGAAAATGCCCTTCGTGGTCTAGGTCAATCAGACTTTACTGTTAACTCATGTAGTGTCGGTGAGGCTAAAGGGTTGGCATCTGGTTATGACATTGTCATTGCTTCTATTCACTTGGTAAACGAGTTGGAAGGACGTACTAATGGACATATCATTGGCTTGGATAACCTAATGGATGACGCAGAAATTAAAGAAAAATTGTCACAAGTTCTTTAATCACAGTTGAACAGGGAGCGCGGAGAATTCTCCTGCTCCCTCTTTTTATAGTAGGAGGTAGCAATATGAACCTAACACAAGCTTTGACAGAAAATAACTCTATTCGCCTCGGTTTGAGTGCAGATACTTGGCAAGAAGCTGTTCGTTTGTCGATTGATCCACTCATTGAAAGTGGGGCCGTTAAAGAAGAATATTACCACGCTATTCTTGAATCAACAGAAGAATATGGTCCCTACTATATTTTGATGCCAGGGATGGCCATGCCTCATGCTCGTCCTGAAGCAGGTGTTCAACGGGATTCATTCTCATTGATTACTTTGACAGAGCCGGTTACATTTTCAGATGGTAAGGAAGTACAGGTACTTCTAGCTTTAGCAGCAACTAGTTCAGAAATTCATACTAGTGTTGCGATTCCACAAATTATCGCCCTTTTTGAATTGGAAAACTCTATTGAGCGTTTGAGCAATTGCCAAAGTCCAGAAGAAGTATTGGCGATGATTGATGAATCTAAAAATAGTCCTTATCTAGAAGGATTGGACTTGGAAAGCTAAGCTGAGACGTTGGTAGTTTAAAGGAGAGCAAAGGAGAAAAAGATGACACATATTCCAAATTTACAAGTGGCCTTGGATCATTCAGACTTACAAGGAGCTATTAAAGCAGCTGTTTCTGTTGGACACGAAGTGGATATTATTGAAGCGGGAACAGTTTGTTTGTTGCAAGTGGGTAGTGAGCTTGTCGAAGTGTTACGCAATCTATTTCCAGATAAGATCATCGTAGCTGACACCAAGTGTGCGGATGCAGGTGGAACTGTTGCAGCGAACAATGCCAAACGCGGTGCAGATTGGATGACTTGTATCTGTAGTGCAACCATTCCAACGATGAAGGCAGCCTTAAAAGCTATTCAGGCAGAGCGTGAGACTGGTGAAATTCAGGTAGAGCTTTATGGCAACTGGACTTATGAAGATGCTCAACAATGGTTGGATGCAGGAATTTCTCAAGCTATCTACCACCAATCTCGGGATGCTTTGCTCGCAGGCGAAACTTGGGGTGAAAAAGATTTGACCAAGGTGAAAAAATTGGTGGATATGGGCTTCCGTGTGTCTGTGACAGGTGGGTTGGATGTGGATACCTTGAAACTATTTGAAGGTATTGATGTCTATACCTTTATTGCAGGTCGAGGGATCACAGAAGCAGAAAATCCTGCGCAAGCTGCACGCGAATTTAAGGATGAAATTCGTCGAATTTGGGGGTAGATTATGGCACGTCCAATTGGTATCTATGAAAAAGCAACGCCAAAGCACTTTACTTGGAAAGAACGCTTGGAGTTTGCTAAAGAATTAGGATTTGACTTTGTTGAAATGTCTGTTGATGAGTCAGACGACCGTTTGGCACGGTTGGAATGGAGTAAGGAAGAGCGCTTAGAGATTGTAAAGGCAATTTATAAAACAGGTGTTCGCATTCCCACAATTTGTTTCTCAGGTCATCGCCGTTACCCTTTGGGATCTAATGACCCCGTTCTTGAAGCGAAATCATTGGAAACCATGCAGGCTTGTATTGAGTTAGCTCAAGATTTGGGAGTACGAGTGATTCAGTTGGCTGGTTATGATGTTTATTATGAAGATAAATCACCAGAAACACGGCGACGCTTTTTGAAAAATCTTCGTCAGGCTTGCACTTGGGCTGAACAAGCACAAGTTATCCTAGCTATTGAGATTATGGACGATCCGTTCATCAATAGCATTGAAAAATATTTGGCGATTGAACAAGAAATCAACTCTCCGTATCTCTTTGTCTATCCCGATACTGGGAATGTAGCTGCTTGGCATAATGATTTTTATTCCGAATTTCTACTAGGACATCGTTCCATTGCTGCCTTGCATTTGAAAGATACATATCCGGTAACGGAGACCAGCAAAGGCCAATTCCGTGATGTGCCTTTTGGTCAAGGCTGTGTGGACTGGGAAGGAACCTTCCAAGTCTTGAAAGAGACTAACTACCAAGGGCCTTTCTTGATTGAAATGTGGTCCGAAAATTGTGAAACAGTAGAGGAAACCAAGGCTGCCATTCAAGAAGCTCAAGCTTTCCTTTACCCATTGATTGAGAAAGCAGGTTTGTAATGCTATTAGAAGAATTACGTCAACGGGTCTATGAAGCCAACGTCGCACTACCCAAGCATGGCTTGGTTAAATTTACATGGGGAAATGTTTCGGCAATTGATCGTGAAGCAGGCTTGATTGTCATCAAACCAAGTGGAGTCGATTATGACCTGTTATCGCCTGAGAATATGGTGGTGACAGATTTAGATGGTAAGGTTGTTGAAGGAGATTTAAATCCGTCTTCTGATCTTGCAACTCACGTTGAACTCTATAAGGCTTTCCCAGCTATTGGGGGCGTTGTTCATACCCATTCGACAGAAGCTGTTGGTTGGGCCCAGGCTGGTCGCGACATTCCATTTTATGGAACAACGCATGCGGATTATTTCTATGGACCAATCCCAGCAGCGCGTTCACTCACAGAGGATGAAATTAATCGCGCCTATGAGATGGAAACAGGTACGGTGATTATCGAGACTTTCCGTGAGCGAGATTTGGATCCAATGGCTGTACCGGGGATTGTTGTTCGCAATCATGGTCCCTTCACTTGGGGGAAATCACCGGAAGAAGCGGTATACCACAGTGTTGTATTAGAGGAAGTCGCAAAAATGGCTCGCTTTACAGAGACCATTAATCCGAAAGTGGAAGAAGCACCTCAGTTCTTGATGGATAAACACTATCTTCGTAAACATGGTCCTAATGCCTATTATGGTCAGAAGGGGCAAGCTCACTAAGGAATATTAAAGGATAAGAGATGAGACGGGATTAGGACAAGAAGTCCTGGTCCCGTTCGTATGTTTTGAAATCCCTTTCCAAGAATGGTAAAATTCTTAATGTAATATTAAAAGTTGTAATAATATCGTGGTTCTTTCTTGTGGGGGCTGGATGGGGATGATATTGTTAAACATAGGTGTTTGCGGAAAATACCAGTGTGGAATTTTAGGAGGAAGAAATGGCCATTGATCATAGTAGTAGCGCTTTGTTGCAACACTTGTTACACTTAACTGCGCCGGAGACGATTTCGGATATCGCCAAGAATTTGGGGCAGTCTCGGCGTAAAATCTACTATCATTTAGACAAGATAAATGAAGCCTTGCCTGATCAAACGGCTCCTTTGGTCCCTCGTTCGCGGATTGGTCTGTTATTGAATCAAGAACAGAAAGAAGCCTGTCAACAATTGTTGGATCGGATTGATTCTTATACCTATGTATTAAATAGTCAAGAGCGTATTCAGCTCTTGACGCTTTATATTGCAATTTCGACAGAGCGTGTAACAATTGAGAAGATGCAGCAACTCATTGAGGTGTCTCGGAATACTGTTTTGAGCGATCTTAGTGAGATGCGTCGTCTATTACGTTTAGATCAGTTCCGGTTGACTCTGACAACCACTAAATCGCAAGGCTATGTCCTTCGGGCACAACCATTTTCTAAAGTTCAATACGTTTACCATTTACTTTATAGTATCTTTTCAGATGGAGCAGCTCCTTTTTTAAGTATTGTAAAAGAAAAATTGAATCTAGAGAATCTATTGGACGATTTTGGCCAAATTGCTAGACAGGAATGGCCGCAGTTGGAAAAGATTGTTGGCAAACGGATCAATCGTCAAGAACTGACTTCTCTCACTCAAATTCTTCCTTACTTATTGCAAACGTATCGGAATATGAATTTGGATCTGGAACAAACAGAAGCTTTACAGGCGGATTTTATCCAGGTTCATGAACGGGTGGAATATCAAGCTGCGCAACATTTAGCGACTTGTTTAGCAGAAGAAAAAGGGATTATTCTGGATTGTCTGGAAGTAGATATTTTGACGATCCTGTTATTATCGTATCGCAAGGATGCAGACGTGCACGCGACGAGTGAGGATTTTATTGATTTACGGGTAACCCTGGAACATTATATTTGGCATTTTCAAAATCAATCCAAGTACATTGTTGGAAAACCCGAAGAACTTCTCAACCAGTTGACCATGCATTTCAAATCCCTGCTTTTTCGAAAGCGCTATGGTATTTTTAGCAAAAATCCCTTACTGGAGCAGATTAAGAGCAAGTACCCGGACCTTTTTGCTTATTGTAGAGTCACCGCAAGTCTCTTAGAAGAAGCTTGGAGCATTCATTTAACAGAGGATGACATTGCAGATCTCAGTATCCAGATGGGAGGAGCCCTCAAAACACCATTGGATAAGGGAGAGGAAATTCTTCATATCTATCTGGTTTCTGATGAAGGTGTTGCAATTCAAAAGATGCTGCTTAAGCAGATTCAATACCACTTACCCAATGAAATGATTCATGCCGTTTTCACCACTGAACAATACCGTAGTGTGGAAGACCTCCTAGAGGTAGATTTGGTCATTACTACCAGTGAAGGATTTGAAGTGGAGGCCCCTACGCTTCAAGTCTCTCCAATCCTAGAATCGAGGGATATTTATCGGATTCAGCAATTCATCCAAGACCCCGGCCCCTTTTCATCTGGAATGGAATTGCGTCAACAACTAGAGAAACTCCTAACTCCATATGTATCCTCTCCAGAGGAAATGAAGCACCTCCGCTACCGCATTGAAAAACTATACGGCCAACGAATGGTGTTGAGTCAATCGGAAGAAGGGTAGCTTGAGTATGAACGGTTGCGATTTGTCGCAACCGTTTTTTGGGATAAATGAGAGAAAGATGCTTGTCTCGATATTAGTGAGGTAGAATGGGAATTGATGAAGTTTTTTTAGATGATTGATAGGAGCTTACCTGAAAAAGTGCTATGATAGTTACAAATAGCAGACAAAGGGGGATGTTTAGATGGCGAGGGTTACAATCAAAGACATTGCTCAAATGGTAGGAGTGTCCAAGGCGACTGTATCCTACTATCTGAATGGAAATACGAGTAAGATGTCCTTGGCAACGAAGGAAAAAATTCGGCAAGCGATTGAAGAGACGGGCTATCAGCCGAATAAAATTGCTCAGAGTTTGGTGACTAAAGATACGAAGAGTATTGGTGTTGTGATTGCAGATATCACCAATCCTTTTATTTCATCTGTTATGAAAGGGATACATGATCGGTGTCAAAAGGAAGGATATAGTGTTCTCTTTACAAATTCGGATGATAATCCGATGATTGAAGCTGAGAATATTCATCGCTTACTTCAACAAAATGTGTCCGGTATTCTATTGGATCCAATTGATGCGAATGCCTCTAGTTTAAAGCGGCTTAATCCTCAGAAAACAGTGATGATTGACCGTGAGTCACAGGAAATGTTTGTTGATACGGTTGTATCGAATAATATTGCTTCAACTAGGGAGTTTTTATATAAAATGAAGGAAAGAGGATACGAGGAGCTTTATTTTATATCCTATCCTATTGAAGGTATATCGACTCGAGAAAGACGTTATCGAGGTTTTTGTGAGGTTGTTGGAGCAGATGCTTCACGATTATTGATTTTAGGTGAGCAGGGAAGTGAAGAGCGTATTTTAGATTTGCTAGCTTCTTCTAAGAAAAAATTGGGTTTTTTTACGATGAATGGCCCTGTTCTTTTGGATTTTATGAAAATTATTAATGGAACTGCGTATCAGTATCCAAGAGATTTTGGTCTAGGTTCGTATGAAGATTTGGATTGGATGCAGGTTTTAAATCCAAGTATTTCTTGTATTCGTCAAGATTCCTATCGAATTGGACAGGTGGCAGCGGATCATTTGCTGAAAAAATTGCAGCAGGATGATGAGGTAATGGAACCACAGCGGTTGGTAGTTGCGAGTGAATTGATTTTTCGAGATTCTTTTTAAAAAAAGGGATACTAGTTGAGAGAATAAATTCTTACAGCCAGTATCTCTTTGTTTTTATATTGGAATGGGAAAGAAGGTATGGATTTTAAAACGGGTTTGTGTCCCGATTCTTTTTCAAGTTGTAAGCATAGAGCAGTTATACTCTAATGGTATGGACCTTATCTTTGCACAGTTGTTGAAGAAAGTATGAACAATTATTATTTGCTTTGTAAAGTTCAGTTTACCAATTGATTCAATTAAGCTCTGCTTTTTATTCCTATTCAAAATGAAAGTTCTAAAATGAAGTTAGCCACCCCACCTTATTAGAAATTTAAGTACTTTAACTTTTTGATGTCGATTCCTTATTTCATTTGATAGCAGGTTTGGAGCTGTTAGGCTAACTAGCCAAGGCTAATCGTAGCCTTGGTTTAGCCTATAGAACAGCT
>NZ_JBTGGE020000010.1:0-41779 GCF_054331515.2 Streptococcus sp. 10F2
CTAACGCTCAAGGCCTTGACACCAAATCCCCTTCTCTTAGCTTTACAACTAGGCTCAACAGGCACCACTCTGCCAAATAAATTGGCCCATTTTTAGAGAAGTTGGTTGACAAATGGTAGAAAATTCATCCCCTCTAATCAAAGATTTGATTACCTTTCAACCTCCTGGGATAGAAATAGCCCACCGGAATACTACAATCTTGCATTTAGAATTGTGCGTCTTGAAATTGAAGAGGGGCATTACGAAACTTTAGTAACAAATACAGACTATACGGTAAAAAAATTAAAAAGCCTCTATGCCGATCGTTGGGGCATAGAAACTTCGTTTAGGGATCTTAAATATAGTTTGGGCTTGATAAATTTTCATTCAAAGAAAATGGAAGGCATTTATCAAGAAATATTCGCACATTTAATCATGTATAATTTTTCAAAAGCCATAAGCTCTCAAATAACTGTCCCCAACAGGCAAAGAAAATATGACTATCAAATCAATTTTACGGACATGACTTACGCTTGTCGATTACTTCTCTGTCAAAAAATGTCTTCCACTGATTTAGAAGCCTATGTCCAACGACACCTTACACCGATACGTCCCCATCGGACCACGAAGAGGAGAAAAACAACTCGATATGTAAGGGGCTTCAACTATAGAATAGCATGATTATACGAAAAATGCCAATAAAAAAATGAGAGGATAGCAACCTCATCTTCAGTGTGCTCAAAGAATGAAAAAAACACAATTGATTCTTGGATTCTGCTCCAATCAGTCAATTGTGTTTCATTGAAGTCTTTATCAACCGCCCTAACTTAATGACATTGCCATTAAGGCGTCTTTTTTGAACTAAAAGAGATCTTCTTGTTCACGAACCACAAGGAAGTCGACCTTGGCATGACGAAGAATGTATTCAGATGAAGAACCAACTAAGAGACGTTCGAAGGCATTGAGACCAGTAGCCCCTACCATAATCAAATCAATCTCATGTTCATCTGGAATGTCAGTTGCTAATAATGTTTTTGGATTCCCAAACTCAACTACTTGATGCACATCGGTCAGACCAGCTGCATGGGCTTGTTCCTCATATTCTCCCAACATTTTCTGAGCTTCAAGTTTTAATTGTTCATAAACTTCAGAATCGAAAGGGGTTACACTTTGAATAGCACGGGTATCCACCACGTGAACAAGGAACAGTTGAGCTTGGTTTCGTAAAGCTACATGAATGGCCTTATGTAAGGCTAACTCTGCAGATTTTGAACCATCTAAAGCAACCATAATATGTTGATAATGTTGAGTCATAAGAGTGCCCTCCTTTATATAGTTCTATTGTAACTCTTTTCCTAAAATATTTCAATCTATTATTGGTGTAATTTTAGAAAACTCCCAGGATATTTTTTCAAGTGTTTATGAAAAAATGAAATTTATTTCACAAAGAGTGATAAAATAAGGAGTAAGAAGATTGATTTTCGAATTTGGGAGGTTTGTGCAGATTTCTTTTATTTTGAAACAGTTAAATTGGTTTTTCAAATACATTTCCATAAAATTTTTAGAAGTTATTGCTTTTTTTTAGCATGTTAAACTGAATTAGTAAATGAACGAAAGCCAACAATTGAAGAAATGCATACTGCAAAAATTAAACACTTCCAAATACTGGAGAAGCTGGTTCAGCTCTTACCCTCGCTGGAATTAGTTTAATGACAACTTTAGGTTTGGTATCTAGTAAAAAACGTAAAAAAGTTTAATCCAAGATACAGTTTTCAAATCTTTTGATACAGACAATTCCGTTCGACTCCTTGACTCCCCCTTCTCTTTTTGTTACAATAAACGCTGAAAAGATTGATTATTCTTATCGACTATCAGAGAGTTCGGGATGGTGGAAGCCGAATAGGAGAGGAATAAGTGGCCCTTTTTACCAGTGAAGAAAGAATGAAGGCTTAACAAGCAAAAATAGGGTGGAACCGCGTTTCGACGCCCCTTGTCTTTGGACAGGGGGGTGAAAGGTGGTTCTTTTTTATTCCCAAAGACTTTCTTGTAACTTTAGTGAAACAGCTTGTGTTCGAGTTTTTTCAGAAAGTCTGAACTGGTTAATGGAGAAAAATAGAAAGCAGGTCATTATGGCAGAGAAACTTACTTTTCAAGAAATTATTTTAACCTTACAGCAGTTTTGGAGTGACCAAGGCTGTTTGTTGATGCAGGCTTATGACAATGAAAAAGGGGCGGGGACGATGAGTCCTTATACCTTCTTGCGAGCGATTGGACCTGAGCCTTGGAATGCGGCTTATGTAGAGCCTTCTCGTCGTCCAGCGGATGGTCGTTACGGTGAGAATCCGAACCGTCTTTACCAACATCACCAATTCCAAGTAGTGATGAAACCAAGTCCAAGTAATATTCAAGAACTGTATTTGCAGTCCTTGGAGGTTTTGGGGATCAATCCTTTGGAACATGACATTCGCTTTGTTGAAGATAACTGGGAAAATCCTTCAACAGGATCTGCAGGTCTTGGCTGGGAAGTTTGGTTGGATGGGATGGAAATCACTCAGTTCACCTACTTCCAACAAGTCGGTGGTTTGGCGACTCAACCGGTGACTGCTGAGGTTACTTATGGTTTGGAGCGTTTGGCTTCTTATATCCAGGAAGTGGATTCCGTTTATGATATTGAATGGACAGCCGGCGTTAAGTATGGTGAAATCTTTAACCAACCTGAGTTTGAGCATTCCAAGTATAGTTTTGAGTTGAGTAATCAGGAGATGCTTTTGGACAACTTTAATAAGTTTGAAGCGGAAGCCCAAGCAGCTTTGGAAGCCGATTTGGTTCACCCTGCTTATGATTATGTGTTGAAGTGTTCCCACACCTTTAACCTTTTGGATGCGCGGGGAGCTGTTTCTGTAACGGAACGAGCTGGTTACATTGCGCGGATTCGGAATTTGGCACGGGAAGTTGCTAAGACATTTGTGGCGGAGCGCAAGCGTTTGGGCTATCCTTTGTTGGACGAAGCCAGCCGTCAAGAATTGCTAGCGGAGGAGGACTAAGATGACAAAGACAGTATTGCTTGAACTCGGTTTAGAGGAAATGCCGGCTTACCTTGTGACACGGAGCATGGATCAATTAGGTCAGCGCGTGGCAGACTTTTTGAAAGCTCATCGTTTGGATTTTGAAAAAATTGAAACATTTTCAACACCCCGCCGTTTGGCAGTACGGGTTAAAGGCTTGGCAGACCGCCAGACGGATCTGGTAGAAGATTTCAAGGGTCCAAGTAAGAAAATTGCCCTTGATGTAGATGGTCAGTTTACCAAAGCGGCAGAGGGATTTGTTCGAGGGAAAGGATTGACAACAGATGCCATTCGCTTTGAGGAAATCAAAGGTGAAGAGTATGTCTATGTCACTAAGGAAGAAAAAGGTCAAGCTGCTGAAGAAATTCTTCCTAACTTGACTGAGACTTTAGAAGCAATGACTTTCCCTGTTAGCATGCACTGGGCCAATTATACCTTTGAATACATTCGTCCAGTTCATACATTAACTCTCCTGGTAAATGACCAATTGCTAGAAGCTCGTTTCTTGAATTTGGAATCCGGCCACGTTAGCCGTGGTCATCGTTTCTTGGGACAAGAAGTGACTTTAGCTTCAGCAGATAGTTATGAGGAAGATTTACGACAAGCTTTTGTGATTGCGGATCCAGCAGAGCGGACGCAGATGATAATGGATCAAATAGCTGCCTTAGAGCAGGAGCATGGGGTACAGGTGGAAATTGATTCTTCCTTGTTGAATGAAGTTTTGAATCTGGTTGAGTATCCGACAGCTTTTCTAGGTTCTTTCGATCCCAAATACCTAGATTTACCGGAAGAAGTTCTAGTGACTTCTATGAAGGCTCATCAACGTTATTTTGTTGTTCGGGATCAAGCAGGGAAGCTCTTACCGCACTTTGTATCCGTTCGAAATGGAAATGCGGAGCACTTGGATAATGTCATCAAGGGAAATGAAAAAGTTTTGGTTGCTCGTCTAGAGGATGGGGGATTTTTCTGGAAAGAAGATCAGAAATTAGCCATTGAAGAGTTGTTGCCAAAATTAGCTAAAGTGACCTTCCATGAGAAAATTGGAAGTCTTGCTGAGCATATGGAGCGGACAGCTTCTATTGCAGCCTATTTGGCGACTCAAGTTGGTTTGACTGTGGAGGAACAGGAAGATCTAGCGCGTGCTGCTAAAATCTATAAGTTTGACCTCTTGACGGGTATGGTTGGAGAGTTTGATGAATTGCAAGGGATTATGGGGGAGAAATATGCCCTGTTAGCTGGTGAGAAGCCAGCAGTTGCCCAAGCTATTCGTGAACACTACTTGCCAAACTCTAGTGAAGGAGTTTTGCCGGAAAGTCGTGTTGGAGCGATCTTGGCTGTAGCAGATAAGATGGATACCTTGTTGTCCTTCTTTACAGCTGGTTTGATTCCAAGTGGTTCTAACGATCCTTATGCGCTGCGTAGAGCAACTCAAGGGATTGTCCGGATTTTGGATGCTTTTGGTTGGGATTTGGATTTGCAGGAATTGCAAGATGCCTTGTACCAAAATGAATGGTATCAACACAAAGCAGAAGTCTTAGAATTCTTCAATGCTCGGATTGAAAAAATGATGGATACAAAGATCAATAAGGACATTATTCGAGCAGTCCTTTCTAATACGCAATTTAAGGTATCGTCTCGTCTGTTGGCAGCCAAAGCTTTGGCAGAGGCAGCTAAAGGGGAAGGATTTAAAGAAGCTGTTGAAAATCTGTCTCGTGTTTTCAACCTAGCAGAGAAAGCCGATCAAGTTGAAGTGGATAGCAAGCTCTTAGAGTCTGACTCTGAAAAAGCGTTAGCAGAAGCAGTCAACAATTTATCTTGGTCTGAGGATATGAACATCAATATGCAGGAGCTCTTTGATTTGGCTCCGCTGATTGCAGATTTCTTTGAAAACAACATGGTAATGGCAGAGGATCTTGCTGTTCGTGCGAACCGGCTAGCCCTTTTGGCACTCTTACGTCAAAAAGCTAGTCGTCTAGCCCACTTCACCTTGCTACAAACAAAATAGGAGAAAACATGGAAGAATCAAAAATTGAACGTATCAATGAGTTGGCCAAAAAGAAAAAAGAAGTTGGTCTAACAGAGGCTGAATTGGAAGAGCAGGCAGCTCTTCGCAAGGAGTACATTGCTGGCTATCGTCGTAGTTTACAGGCCCATATTGAAGGGATTAAATTAGTGGACGAAGAAGGAAATGATGTGACTCCAGATAAGTTGAAACAAATTCAAAAAGAAAAAGGTCTGCATGGCCGGGATAAGGAAGAAGACTGAGCCTTCTGCCTTTTGAGGAGAGGTTGGATGAAAAATCCAACCTCTTTCTTTTTGGGTAATGTTTGGTAATTGTGTTTAGATTTTGCTATAGTGGATATAGGAAAACAAAGGAGGATTGAAGATGGAAGTGTATACTCTGGCAAATGGTTTGACGATTCCCAAGATTGGTTTTGGAACCTGGCAGATTCCAGAAGGGGAATTGGCTTTTCAGTCAGTATCTTATGCGCTAGAAGCAGGTTATCGGCATATTGATACAGCTCAGATTTACGGAAATGAAGCTAGTGTTGGGCGAGCGATTGCTCAAAGTGGACTTGAGCGTAAGGATATTTTTCTAACTACTAAGATTTGGAACGACAAAATTGGGTTTGAAGATAGTCGTGCATCGGTTATTGAATCGATGGAAAAATTAGGTGTTGATTACTTGGATCTAGTCCTTATCCATTGGCCGAATCCAGCTGCTAGTCGTGATTGCTTACCATGGCAAGAACGAAATGCTGCTGTTTATCGTGCCTTGGAGTCATTATATCGAGAAGGGAAAGTTAAGGCGATTGGTGTGTCGAATTTTATGATTCATCATTTAGAGGCCTTGATGGAGACGGCAGAGATTCGACCTCATGTCAATCAGATTATGTTAGCACCAGGGACACCTCAAAAGGATTTGGTTACTTATTGCCAGTCTAAGGATATTCTGTTGGAAGCTTATAGTCCTTTTGGAACAGGAACCCTGTTTGAGAATGAGGAAGCCGGACGCTTGGCGCGTGAAGCTGGTCTAACCTTAGCCCAGTTAGCCTTGGCTTGGTCATTAGATAAGGGCTTCCTTCCCCTACCGAAATCGACGAGTCCGGAAAATATTCAAGCTAATGTAGCAATCGAGAGTTTGAGTATCTCCTCTCAAGCAGTTGAGGTATTAGATCAACTTCAAGGAGTGAAAGGACAGATGGATCCTGACCAGGTTGATTTTTAGGAAAGAAAAAGAAGTCACTCAGAATCATAGGATTTTGAGTGACTTCTTTTAGATTAAAGGAGATTAATGATCTTTTCGAAATTATCGACAATCTTACTTTCAGTAACGGCCATGAGTAATTCTCTTTCCTTAAAAATATAGTGGGGAGTGAGATGGATGTTTAGGTCACTTTCTTGATGTTCCCGAAAGCCGATAATGTTGAGTTGGAAATGTTTGCGCAATTCCAGGTCAGCCAAAGATTTTCCAATCCACCGTTTAGGAGGGTAAAACTCAATAATAGAGACATCTTTATCCAATTGAATAATATCGGTGGTATCCCTATGCAGGATATGTTTGGCCAGGGATACACCAGTTTCTCTTTCAGGAGAAATAACACGATCGGCACCAATTTTTTCGAGGACTTGGCGCGTGGTTTTGCTTTTGACTTTAGCGATTACTTTTTCAACTCCGAGTGTCTTACAGTGCATAACCGCAAGAACACTGGATTCCAAATGTTGTCCGGTAGCTACGACGACTGTGTCACAAGTATCGATACCAGCAGCTTGTAAAAGGTCGAAATCGGTAAAATCACCGACAACCCCATGTGTGAGCAGGGGTTCGACGTGGTTAATGGCATCTTCATGGTCATCAACGGCAATAATATCACAGTCAAATTTACTGAGGGTATTGACAATACTGCGTCCAAAGACCCCAAGTCCTAGAACGCCGATAGTAGGTTTGGCCATACAATTCCTTTCTAGCCAACCAAAAGATTGGCCTTGGCATATTTTAGAGTTGATTTTCGGCTAGGTTTCCGATCCGCGAAAGAGATTAAAAGGGTGAGCGGACCGATCCGGCCCATAAACATGAGCAACATGATAATGGTTAGACAGGCATTATTCAAAGTCGATGTTAGATTAGCGCTAACACCAACGGTAGATAGTGCAGAAACCGCCTCCATCATGACATAGAGGAAACGATGGCTATCACCATCAAAATAAGATAGGAGAGCTAGGCTAGACATGAGGGAAACAAAGTAGACCATTAGAATGGTGAAAGATTTTTGAACAGTCTTGGGAGACACGCTTCGTTTCCAAAGATTGACATGGGGAAGTCCGAGAATTTCAGCTCGGGCATAGGCTAATAAAACTAAGAAAGTTGTAACCTTTAGTCCTCCCGCAGTTCCCCCAGGTGCCCCTCCGATAAACATTTGATGGACCAGGAAAATAATACTTGCTGGTCGCATCTGGGTGAAGTCAACGGTTGAAAAACCAGCTGTTCGAACAGTTACACTTTGGAAAAAGGCAACGAGGAAGCTATCCCAAAAATTCAGGTCTCCTAAGGTAGCTGGATTGTGATATTCCGTTATTAGGGTTGAAAGGGTTCCGAATGCCAGTAAGAAACCAGAAGCACCAAGAACGACTTTTGTGTGAAAACGAAGCCGTTTGAGAGGGTGCTTTTCTAATAAATTGGTCTGGAGGTCAAACCAAACGGAGAACCCTAAGCCTCCCGTTATAATGAGTAATGAGATGGTTAAGATAACCAAAGGATCTGTCTGGTATTGAATTAGACTAGACCGTCCTAAATTATCAAAACCTGCATTACAAAAGGCCGAAACTGAGAGAAAAATGGAGGTGAAGAGCCCATCGGCCCATCCTAATAGGGGTACGAAACGAAAACTTAAAAGGAAGGCCCCCACTCCCTCAATTAGAAAGGTAATCAAAAAAACGGATTTGAGAAAATTTTTCAAGGATTTTGGTTGGGTATAATTGGTGCTTTCTTGAATAGCTGCCCGATTTGAAAAACTTAATTTTTGTTGGAATCGTAGATAAAACAGTCCAATAAAGGTAATAAACCCAAGTCCACCAATTTGAATCAGAATCAAAGCGATCAGCTGTCCCCAAATGTTGTAGGTTTCTGAAAGAGGAACAACTGAAAGACCAGTAACACAGACCATGGAAACTGCCATGAAGAGATGGTCAAAATAAGTTGCTAAAGATGTTGGAGTCTGAGCAAAAGGCAGGCTCAAGGCAAGCGACCCAAGAAAACTGACCAGAGCAAAACTTATAAAAATTCGCCGGGCAGGGGGTTGCTTGGATAAAAAATGAAACATAGACTCGACAATCCTTTTGAAATGATGTGTTTATTCTACCATATTTTTGTAAAGGTGAAGCAAGTAAAATGGAGTCCTTGAAGGGTGATTTTTGAAAAAGGTCGGGCTTTAGGGTATAATGATTTGGATATGAAAAAAGAATTCCATCATGTAACGGTTTTATTAAAGGAAACAGTTGATTCCTTAAACATCAAGGCTGACGGTGTCTATGTGGACGCTACCCTAGGCGGTGCTGGTCATAGTGAATACCTTTTGTCACAATTGAGTGATGAGGGTCATTTGTATGCCTTTGATCAGGACGAAGAGGCGATTGCTCATGCGAAAGTCCGGCTGGCTCCCTATGTAGAGCGAGGAATGGTTACCTTTATTCAGGATAATTTTAGGAATTTGCAAACAGCACTAGCCCGTCAGGGAGTGACAGCCATTGATGGAATTTGTTATGACTTAGGAGTCTCCAGTCCTCAATTGGATCAGCGTTCTCGTGGTTTTTCCTATAAGCAGGACGCTCCTTTGGACATGCGGATGGATCAGTCAGCGGCTTTGACCGCCCATCAAGTGGTGAATACTTACGCGTATGAGGACTTGGTGCGTATCTTCTTTAAGTATGGGGAAGATAAATTTTCAAAACAAGTGGCTCGGAAAATCGAAAGTGCGCGGAAATTAGCACCAATCGATACCACTACGCAATTAGCGGATATGATTAAATCTGCCAAGCCGGCAAAGGAACTTAAGAAAAAAGGGCATCCTGCCAAGCAGATTTTTCAGGCTATTCGGATAGAGGTGAACGATGAGTTAGGGGCAGCGGAAGCCTCTCTTCAACAAGCCATGGAACTCCTCAAACCGGGTGGACGTATTTCGGTTATTACCTTTCATTCATTAGAAGATCGTTTGACGAAGGTCTTGTTCAAAGAGGCTTCAACTATTGAAATTCCCAAAGGTATTCCACTTTTACCAGAACAAATGGAAGCAGACTATCGTTTGGTGAATCGTAAGCCAATTCTTCCCAGTCAAGAGGAATTGGAAGTTAATAACCGGGCTCACTCAGCGAAATTGCGTGTATTAGAAAGAATAAAATAAGGAGCTCTTTATGGCCCAAGAAGCTAGAAATATTGGGATACTGAGACGTCCCTTAACCAGTCTAGAAAAAATTTTTTATGGAACAATTGTAGCGACGACAGTGATTGTCGCTATTGCAACGATTTTTTTACAGACCCAGATGCTTCAGGTGGAGCGAGATTTGGCTCATTTAAATGCACAAGTTGAGACCAAGGAAACGGAAATTACTGAAGTTAAGCAACAGATTAATGAATTAAGTCGTCAGGATCGTTTCCGGAAGATAGCGGAGGAGCAAGGGATGACTGTGAGAAATGATAATTTAGTAACGGCGGAAAAACCATGAAACGTTTTTGGCAACGAATTCGTCACTTTGTTTTGAAGGGACGCAAATCACCTAGTGAGAATCGGCAAAGGGTCGGAAAGCAGCTAAGTGTCTTAACTGTCTTTCTCTTTTTTGTCTTTTTGATAAACTTTGCTGTCATTATCGGTACAGATACCAAGTTTGGAGTAGACTTGTCTGAAGCAGCTAAACGAGTCCATCAAGAAATTCGTGTAAATCCCGCAAAACGTGGAACCATTTATGATCGTAATGGCATTCCTATTGCAGAAGATTCAACTACCTACAATGTGTTTGCTGTTATTGACAAGGAATACGTTTCGGCAAAAGGTGAGAAACTGTATGTGGATTCTGATCAATTTGCTCAGGTAGCTGAATTGTTCAAAGAATATCTCGATATGGAGCCAGATTATGTATTCAAACAGTTGGGACAAAAGGACTTGCGTCAAGTATCGTTTGGAACTAAAGGAAATAATCTTTCCTATGGCACTATGACGGAGATTAAAGATGCAGCTGAGAAAGCGGGTATTAAGGGAATTGATTTTTCCACAAGTCCCAGTCGTAGTTATCCAAATGGTAACTTTGCTTCTCAATTTATTGGCTTAGCTCAATTAACAGAGCATGAAGATGGAAGTAAGACACTTGTAGGAAATACTGGTTTGGAAGCTTCTATGAATAGTATTCTAGCTGGAACCGATGGTGTCATTACTTATGAAAAGAATCGACAAGGCAGTGTTATTCCTGGAACTGAAAAAGTAGAGAGTAAGCGTATAGATGGTCAGGATGTTTACACAACCCTATCTGCTAACTTACAAACCTATCTAGAAACAAAGATGGATGCCTTTCAGGAAAAAACGCAAGGTAAGTGGTCGACTGCCACACTTGTGTCTGCTAAAACAGGAGAAATACTAGCCCATACACAACGTCCAACCTTTAATCCAGATACGAAAGAAGGTTTGGATGATGAAGATTTCACTTGGTCGTCCTCCCTCTATCAAAGTAACTATGAGCCGGGTTCGACCTTAAAAGTCATGACTCTAGCTTCAGCGATTGATAACAACACTTTCCCACCTAATGAGCTTTTTGATAATACTCAGTTGAAGGTTATCGATGCGACCATTCGGGACTGGTCTGTCAATAATGGTACTTCTTCTGGTCAGGTTATGAGTTTTGCCCAAGGTTTTGCCTATTCCTCAAACGTTGGGATGACCTTATTGGAACAAAAAATGGGGGATGACAAGTGGTTGAACTACCTTTCTAAATTCCGGTTTGGAGTACCAACTCGCTTCGGAATGGGAAATGAATCGTCAGGTTTGTTACCGGCGGATAACCTTGTTTCCATCGCTATGTCATCCTTTGGACAGGGGATTTCCGTTACGCAGATTCAGTTGCTTAGAGCCTTTACTGCCATTGCCAATGATGGTGTCATGATTCAACCTAAATTTATTTCGGCTATCTATGATCAAAAAGAAGATGCAGCACGAAAAGCGAGTCTAGAAATTATGGGAAATCCTGTTTCTGAAAAGGCAGCTCGAGAGACTAGGGAATATATGGTCACGGTTGGTTCTGATCCCTTTTATGGAACGCTTTATGATAAGTGGTCCTCTGATCTAAGTCTGCAAGGCCCCATCATTCGTGCAGGCGGTAAGGATGTAGCGGTGAAGTCTGGTACTGCGGAGATTGCTAAAGAAGATGGAACGGGTTATTTGGAGGGGACTTATATGAACTCCGTTGTAGCCATGTCTTCAGCAGAGGATCCAGATTTTATTATGTATGTAGCGACGGCACAACCTGAACATTTTGATCCGTTGATGTGGCGTGATATTGTTAATCCTGTTTTAGAAGAAGCCCTAGCAATGAAAGATACTCTCAATTTGGTAGAGCCAAGTCCGATTTTGGACGATGTGTCGAAAGAGTTGGCCTATAAGATGCCGAATACTTCCGAAATATCTCCGGGGAATCTAGCGGATGTTCTACGTCAAAGTGTGGTACAACCGATTATATTGGGGACAGGAACCTCTATTCGTAAAGTTTCTGCTAATGCTGGAGACAAGTTGAAAGCCAATCAACAAGTGTTGATTCTTACTAATAGCTTTGAAGAAGTTCCAGATTTCTATGGTTGGAATAAGCAGATGATTAAACAATTTGGCGAGTGGATGGATATCGAAATGGACATTCGTGGTTCGGGCAGTCATGTTGTCAGTCAGAATGTGGATCCGAATACATCATTAAAGAAAATCAAAAAAATAAAAGTAACTCTGGGAGACTAATATGAATACCGTAATTTTTGTCAGTGTCATTTCCTTTGTACTGACAGTTCTATTGATGCCCATTTTCATTCAAACCTATAATAAGGCTAAGATTTCTGGTCAACAGATGCATGAAGATGTGAAGCAACACCAAGCCAAGGCTGGAACACCTACCATGGGAGGGATTGTTTTTCTTTTGGTAGGTAGCCTTGTAGCCTTGTTGAGTTTAATTTGGTCTGGGAACTGGACCGCTAGCGCTGGGATGATTTTGCTGATCCTAGTATTGTATGGCACGGTTGGTTTTTTGGATGATTTCCTGAAGGTTTTTCGTCGAATTAATGAGGGGCTAAATCCACGGCAGAAGTTAATTTTACAATTACTAGGAGGTTTCCTCTTCTTCTTGTTTGCGGATAATAATATGGGGACCTTGAATATCTTTGGGTATTTTTTGCCCTTAGGTTTTCTCTACCTTTTCTTTGTCCTTTTCTGGCTAGTTGGATTTTCCAATGCAGTGAATTTGACGGATGGGATTGATGGTTTGTCAAGTATCTCAGTTGTGATTTCGCTTGTGGCCTATGGTGTTATTGCGTTTATGCAAAGCCAATGGGACATTCTTTTGGTAATTGCTAGCATGATTGGTGCTCTACTTGGTTTCTTCCTTTATAATCGGAAGCCCGCTAAGGTCTTTATGGGGGATGTTGGAAGTTTGGCGCTTGGAGGTATGCTAGCAACCATTTCGATGGCTCTCCATCAGGAGTGGACTCTCTTATTAATCGGCTTGGTTTATGTCATTGAAACTACATCCGTTATGATGCAGGTGGCCTACTTCAAATACACCCGTAAAAAATATGGTGAAGGTCGTCGTATTTTCCGAATGACTCCTTTTCACCACCATTTGGAATTAGGTGGATTGACCGGCCGTGGCTCCGCTTGGTCGGAGTGGAAGGTGGATTTCTTCTTATGGGGGATTGGATTTGTCATGTCCTTGATAACTCTAGCCCTTTTATATCTCTAAATGATTAAGGTTGGATTCCCCAACCTTTTTTCCTTTGTCCAATATGGTATAATGAAAGGAAGTTAGAAAAGGAAGTGACGCATGAAATTTACTGATTTTCAATTAAAGGACTTTCTTCAGCAAGCCCTGAAGGAAATCAATTTCCACCAACCGACAGAAGTTCAGGAAAAATTAATTCCGGTTGTTTTAAGTGGAAAGGATTTGGTTGGAGAATCCAAGACTGGTTCGGGTAAAACCCACACCTTCTTATTACCGATTTTTCAGCAATTAGAGGATTCAGATGTTACTCAGGCGGTTATCACGGCACCAAGTCGAGAGTTGGCTGAGCAAATTTACCAAGCCTGTAAGCAGCTGGCGAGCCACGCACCCTTTTCTGTACGTTTAGCAAATTATGTGGGCGGGACGGATAAGGTACGCCAGATTGAGCGTCTTACGAAGAGTCAACCGCACATCGTAATCGGGACACCAGGTCGGATCTATGATTTGGTAGCAAGCGGTGATTTGGATATTCATAAAACGAAGACTTTGGTTGTGGACGAGGCCGATATGACCTTGGACATGGGATTCTTGGAGACAGTGGATCGTATTGCTTCACGATTACCAAAAGATGTTCAGATTTTAGTCTTCTCAGCAACTATCCCACAAAAACTCCAACCTTTCCTCAAGAAGTATCTACAGCAGCCTGTTATGGAGAAAATTGCTACCAAGACGGTTATCTCAGATACAATCGATAATTGGTTGGTTTCGACCAAAGGACGTGATCGGAATGCCCTAATTTATCAAATGTCTCAGATGATGCAACCTTATTTGGCCATGATTTTTGTCAATACTAAGGGACGGGCAGAAGAACTCTATCTGTATTTACAGGAGCAAGGATTAAAAGTTGCACGTATCCACGGGGATATCCCAGCCCGTGAACGGAAACGGACGATGAATCAGATTAAAAATCTGGATTATACTTTTGTGGTAGCCACAGATCTTGCAGCACGTGGAATTGATATTGAAGGGGTTAGTCATGTGATAAATGATGCGATTCCTCAAGACTTATCGTTCTTTATTCACCGAGTTGGAAGAACTGGGCGGAATGGTTTAGGTGGTATCGCCATTACTCTTTATTCGCCACAGGATGACACTGCTATTCGTGATTTGGAAAAAATGGGGATTCGCTTTACTCCCAAAGAAATCAAGAATGGTGAATTTGTTGAGACCTATGATCGAGATCGTCGGGCGCAACGTGAGAAAAAACGGGAAAAACTGGACACTGAGATGATTGGCTTGGTGAAAAAGAAGAAGAAGAAAATCAAACCAGGCTATAAGAAAAAAATCCAGTGGGCCGTGAATGAAAAACGAAGAAAAACTAAACGGGCTGAACGCAGAGCCCAAGGCCGTGCAGAACGGAAGGCTAAGCGTCAGACCTTTTAGGGATTAAGAGGTAGTATATGATTCCTAACCTAGGAGTAACTTTTTACGAAAATTTAATGAACAGTTTGCCAGATGGTCAATTGTTTAGTTTGAGAGCGGTGTTTGATGGACTTCCAAGAATTTTAGAACGTCTCCCGATTACTCTTGGATTAACGCTTGCAGGATCCATTTTTGGTTTATTTTTAGCGATTTTATTCGCACTGGTTAAGATTCGTCGGATTCGGATTTTGTACCCAATTCAAGCTGTTTTTGTTAGTTTTTTACGGGGAACGCCAATTTTGGTGCAACTCATGCTGACTTACTACGGGATTCCCCTTCTTTTGAAGGCTTTAAACCAGAATTTGGGAACAGACTGGAATATTAACGCAATCCCTGCAGCAGTCTTTGCGGTTGTAGCTTTTGCCTTTAATGAGGCCGCTTATGCCAGTGAGACCATTCGTGCAGCGATCTTAGCTGTAGATCCTGGTGAAATGGAGGCAGCACGTAGTTTAGGAATGACAGAACAGCAAGTTTATCGTCGAGTTGTCTTCCCCAACGCAGCTGTCATTGCTCTTCCGACCTTGATTAACAATTTAATCGGTTTGACGAAAGGAACATCTTTGGCATTTAATGCAGGAGTTGTTGAAATCTTTGCCCAGGCTCAAATTTTAGGTGGGGCGGATTATCGCTATTTTGAACGCTTTATTTCAGTCTCACTTGTTTATTGGGCTGTCAGCATTTTGATTGAGCAGTTCGGTCGTTGGTGGGAACGTCGTCTAGCAATTGGCGATGAGTAGGAGGTCTTAGATGATTACCATTAAAGGATTAAGTAAAAAATTCGGCAAACAGATTGTCTTGGACAAGCTAGATGTAGACATCCATCAAGGGGAAGTCATTGCTCTGATTGGTTCTTCAGGGGCGGGGAAGTCAACGTTTCTACGGAGCCTTAACTTTTTGGAAAATGCTGATGCCGGAACCATTCAAATTGATGATAAGTTGTTAGATGTTAAAACTGCTAGTAAGGAAGATATTTTGGCTCTTCGTCAGAGCTTATCGATGGTCTTTCAACAATTTAATCTTTTCTCGAGACGGACAGTTTTGGAAAATGTAATGGAAGGGTTAGTCCAGGTAAAAAAAATGCCCCTACCAAAGGCTAAGGATTTGGCTCTCAAGGAACTAACTAAGGTTGGATTGGCAGATAAGGTTGATCAGTATCCGAAACAACTTTCAGGCGGGCAAAAACAGCGAGTTGGTCTAGCTCGTGCCTTGGCTATGAAACCGAGTGTTCTTTTACTAGATGAACCGACTTCTGCTTTGGATCCAGAGTTGGTTCGTGAAGTAGAGAAGGCGATTAGCCAGGCTGCTCAGGACGGGCAAACAATGATTTTGGTTAGTCATGATATGGCCTTTGTTGAGCAAGTAGCTGATCGGGTTTTATTCTTAGAAAAAGGAAAAATTATCGAAGAGGGAACACCGGATCAGATTTTTCATCATCCTAAGCAGGAACGGACTAAAGATTTCTTGGCGAATTACCGTAGAGAAGAGGATGTCTAAGAATGCTGGCACAAATGTTGACTCTCTATTTTCAAAGTTTATTGCTGACAAGTGCAGCTACCTTTCTGATAGGATTGGTTTTCTATGTTCGTGGGGTGGCTAAGGGGAATACGAGGCGGCAAATGCGACATGAAGTTTTGATTACTTCTTGTTTAGTAGTTCCGATTTTTTCCTTTGCAGTTATGGCTCTCTTGATTGTCTTCTAGGTCGCTTTTCTTGAAATTGGAGACATAGGGGTCTATAATGACAGTAGAAGAATTCTAAGGAGTAAGTCTATGTACGATACGATTATTATTGGAGCTGGCCCAGCTGGAATGACAGCTGCTCTTTATGCAGCTAGGGGTAATCTCAAGGTTGGTCTCTTAGAGCGTGGGATTCCTGGAGGTCAGATGAATAATACCGCAGATATTGAAAACTATCCAGGTTTTGCCAAAATTTCTGGTCCGGAATTGGCAGATCAAATGTTCCAACCATTGGAAGGCTTCGGAGTGGAGTATATTTTTGGAATGGTTGAATCGATTGAGAATAAAGAGGATCATAAGGTGATTCATACAGATTCCGGTGATTTCCAAGCCAAAACGATTGTTGTGGCAACGGGATCTGCGCACCGTCACTTGGGAGTTCCTGGTGAAGCAGAGTACAATAGTCGCGGTGTTTCTTACTGTGCGGTCTGTGATGGAGCATTTTTCCGTGGTGAAGATATCCTAGTAGTCGGTGGTGGAGACTCAGCTGTGGAAGAGGCTTTGTTCTTAGCGCAAATGGGAAAAACAGTGACGATTGTTCACCGTCGCGATGAGCTTCGTGCTCAGAAAATTCTACAAGATCGAGCCTTTGCTAATGAAAAAATCCGTTTCATCTGGGATACAGTTGTCAAGGAAATCAAAGGTGATGATCGCAAAGTTCAAAGTGTTGTTTTGGAAAATGTCAAAACTGGCTTGGTGACCGAAGAAGCTTTTGGAGCTGTCTTTATTTATGTTGGTTTAGACGCGGTCAGTGATTTTGTAAAAGATTTAGGCATCACAGATGAAAATGGTTGGATTCCAACAGATAAGGAAATGAGAACGAGTGTAGAAGGTATCTATGCTATTGGTGATGTTCGTCAAAAAGATCTTCGTCAAATTACTACTGCCGTTGGAGATGGCGCTATAGCAGGACAGCAGGTCTATAAATATATTTCAGAACAGTAAGTTTGAAGGCTGGGTTTTCCAGCCTTTTTGTTTTTTCTGAAAATAAGCAGAAAATGATCATCTTTTTCCAGTTTCCGTCATATGGTATAATAGGACTAGTATTTTTGAAGGAGTCTATATGTATCCAGATGATAGCTTAACCTTGCACACGGATTTGTATCAAATTAATATGATGCAGGTCTACTTTGAACAAGGTATTCATAACAAACGGTCTGTGTTTGAGTTATATTTCCGTAAATTGCCTTTTAAAAATGGTTATGCGGTTTTTGCTGGTTTGGAGCGGGTGATTCAGTACCTAGAGAATTTACGTTTTACAGAGTCTGATTTAGATTATCTCCGAGCCCAAGGTTATAATGAAGATTTTCTCAGCTACCTTGCGGATTTCCGTCTAGCATTGACGGTACGCTCTGTTCAGGAGGGAGACTTGGTTTTTGCTAATGAGCCTCTAATGCAGATTGAAGGACCTTTAGCTCAATGCCAGTTGGTAGAAACGGCCTTGCTTAATATTATTAATTACCAGACGTTAATCGCAACGAAAGCGGCTCGTATTAAGTCCGTTATTGGAGACGAGCCCTTATTAGAGTTTGGAACTCGGCGAGCGCAGGAAATGGATGCGGCCATTTGGGGAACCCGAGCCGCCTTTATTGGGGGCGCTTCTGGAACCAGTAATGTTCGTGCTGGAAAACGGTTTGCCATTCCTGTTCTTGGAACGCATGCCCATTCACTTGTTCAAGTCTACGGCAATGATTATCAAGCTTTTAAAGCTTATGCCCAAACCCATCGCGACTGTGTTTTTTTAGTTGATACATACGATACGCTTCGGCTAGGTGTTCCTGCAGCTATTCGGGTAGCCAAGGAAATGGGAGATCAGATCAATTTCTTAGGAGTTCGGATTGATTCAGGGGATATTGCTTACATTTCAAAAAAAGTGCGCCAACAGCTAGATGATGCAGGTTATACTGAGGCGAAAATTTATGCCTCCAATGATTTAGATGAGACGACGATCCTCAATCTCAAGATGCAAAAGGCAAAAATTGATGTTTGGGGGGTCGGAACGAAACTTATTACAGCTTATGACCAGCCTGCTCTAGGTGCAGTTTATAAGATTGTCTCTATTGAAGATGAGATGGGACAAATGCATGATACTATCAAGCTTTCCAGTAATGCGGAAAAGGTATCAACCCCAGGTAAAAAGCAGGTATGGCGGATTACGAGTCGGGCTAAAGGCAAATCAGAAGGTGATTATATTAGCTTTGCAGACCAAGACGTCAATCAGTTGGAGGAATTGGATATGTTCCATCCAACTTATACTTATATTAATAAGAAGGTTCGGGATTTTGAAGCTGTTCCTATGTTGGTTACAATTTATGATGCTGGTCAGCTCAGCTATCAGTCTCCTAGTTTAGTGGACATCCAGCATCATGCACGTACAGCCTTTGACAATTTATGGGATGAGTATAAGCGGGTTTTAAATCCTCAAGATTATCCGGTAGATTTGGCACGTGATGTTTGGGAAAACAAGATGAACTTGATTGAAAAGGTCCGCCGTCAAGCTTTAGAAGAAGGAGTCGATGCATGACTTTACAAGAAAGGATTATCCAAGCACTAGGGGTGAAAGCAGAGATTGATCCCCAAGTAGAAATCCGTCGGAGTATGGATTTATTGAAAGAGTATCTCTTGAAGAATCCCTTCCTGAAATCCTATGTTTTAGGGATTTCTGGAGGTCAGGATTCTACTCTAGCTGGGCGTCTGGCTCAGATGGCGATTGAGGAATTGCGTGAGGAAACTGGAGACACTAGCTATCAATTTATCGCAGTCCGTCTGCCTTATGGCCAGCAATTAGATGAAGCTGATGCTCAAGCAGCTTTAGAATTTATCCAGGCTGATCAGGTCTTAACGGTCAATATTAAAGCGAGTGTTGATGCCTTAGTTTTGAGCTTACAAGAAGCAGGACAAAAGATTTCCGATTTCAATAAAGGGAATGTGAAAGCTAGAGCACGTATGCAGGTCCAGTATGCGATTGCTGGAGCTCAGAAGGGTGCTGTTATTGGGACGGATCATGCTGCTGAAAATTTGACGGGCTTCTTCACTAAGTTTGGCGATGGAGCGGCAGATATTCTACCCTTGTATCGTTTAAATAAACGTCAAGGCCGTCAGCTTTTGCAAGCTTTAAATGCCCCAGCACGACTTTATGAAAAGGTACCAACGGCTGATCTTGAAGAAGAAAAACCTCTTTTAGCAGACGAACAAGCGCTTGGTGTTTCCTATCAAGCTATTGATAATTACTTAGAAGGTAGAGTGGTCGCAGATTCAGTGCGAGCAAGGATCGAAGAACTGTGGTTTAAATCTGAGCACAAACGCCATTTGCCAATTACAGTTTTTGATGATTTCTGGAAATAATCAAAGAAAGTGAAAAATCCCTGAGTTAGAGAACTCAGGGATTTTCAGATTATTCAAATCCAAATTGATTTTGACTATTGGTTGTTGTTCCAGTATTCCCGTTGGAAGAAGGAAGAGTATTTGGATTTGGGAATACATCATTCACTGTAGTAGACGAGGAGGTTGTAGTATCATTTGAAGAAGAGGAACTTAAGATGTTTGAACTAGAATTTGAAGTAGTAAAATCATCTTCTTCATCTTCCCCATAGTTTGAATTGTAATTTGGTACCTGTCTTGTTCCACGTGCAGCGTTGGATGTGTCCGCACCATTTTTGAAGATGTAGCTTCCACTGCGGTATAACCCACTAGGCATTGGGAAGTCATCATTTCCATTTGGATGGAGGAAGGTCATCATATTACGATAAACACTTGTTGCCACATCGATTCCATCATCAAGGACTGGAGTAAAGCGATTGTTATAACCAGTCCAAACAGCCATTGCATATTGTGGTGAATAGCCTACAAATAATTCATCGGGAGCAGCAATGTAAGAACCAGCTGTTGAACGGGTAAGTTTGGCAACCTCATCGTCGCCATAGTTTGAAGTACCAGTTTTACCAGCTTGGTAGAGGCCTGCGATTGCAGCATTACGACCGGTATTATGAGTTAGAACGGTTTTTAACATATCTGTGATCATGTAGGCAGTTTGCTCAGACATGGCACGATTTCCTTTATCCGTTAGATCTTGAGAAGTTCCATCTTGATAAACGACTCGGTTAACGTACTGAGGTTTGTAGTAGGTTCCACCATTAGCAAAGGCAGCATAGGCTGCAGCCATTTTTTCAGAGCTTGCGCCATATTGACGATCGGAGATCGTTGTATTACTTGAGATAGCATTTGCGTAAACCATATCAGGATAATTGATGCCTAGACCGTTAAGGAATTGGAGGGAATCTTCTAATCCAACAGCTTCCAAAGCTCTAACGGCTGGGACATTTCGTGAATCTTGGATGGCATATTGCAAGGTAATGGTACCGAGGAAACGACGGTCATAGTCAAATACGGGTGTATTGCTACCAGGATAATCGTAAGGTGTATCATAGACATAGGCACCAGTGGAATCATAAATTCCATATTCAATAGCAGGTGCATAATCTGTGATAGGTTTCATAGAAGAACCGAAGTCACGGTTTGTTTCAACCGCTTGGTTGGTACCGAAGGAAACGTTGTTGGATTGATTTCGTCCACCTAATTGAGCCACAACTCTACCATTGCTTACATCGACAATAGTTGAAGCCACTTGCATCTCGTCATCTGGATAAGCAACGTAGTCGTATGTGTTGTAGATGTTCCAAAGTTGTTGTTGTGCTTCAATGTCAACATTGGTATACACTTCCATACCAGTTGTCAAAAGATTATTACCAGTCTCCTGTTCAACTTGTTCAATAACTTGTTTGAGGTAGTTGTCGAGATAAGCTGGGTAACTTTCTGTACGACGTAAACTTTGAAGTCCATCTGTGATTGGGGTATTGATCGCTTGTTCGTATTGTTCAGCAGAAATGTAATTCATTTCTTTCATTTCACTTAGAACAAGATTTCGCCGTTCCAAAGCAGCTTCTGGATTGGAATAAGGATCATATTGGTTTGGTGCTTGAGGCATACCAGCCAATAGAGCTAATTGAGGAAGACTCAGATCTTTTAATTCCTTACCATAATAACTTTGGGCTGCGGTTTTCATCCCGTAGTTTCCATTAGACATATAGACCTTATTAATGTAGTAGGTCAAAATTTCTTGCTTAGTTGCCTGTTGTTCTAACTGCATAGCCAACCAAGCTTCGCGAGCTTTACGACTAAGCGTTTGATCTGAGGCAGCAGTTGAAAAGTAGGTTAGTTTGATTAATTGTTGCGTCAAAGTTGAACCACCCTGCCGGCTGCTGGAAACTAGATTGTTTAAAGCGGCACCGCCAATCCGAATGGAATCTATTCCACGGTGATCAAAGAAGCGGTGGTCTTCAATCGCAACAATGGCATTAACTAGTTCAACAGGAATTTCTTCTGGTGAAGCATTTTCACGCTTCTCAGATCCTAAGTCCGCAATCAAGTTATTTTGATTGTCATAGATCTTGGACGAAGTTGTTGCAATCAGCTCTTCTTCTGAAAGGGTTGGAGAAGTAATTGCAAAATAAGCAAAAACGATTCCTCCAAGTGCAACAAGTGTTAAAAAGAGCGAGACCAGTCCGAGAGCAATCATTTTGCCCAATCTGGACCATGAAAAATTCTTCATTTAGAATTACCACCTATTAAATGTTCTTCAATAATTTCCAAATAGGGTACGCTGGGAAAGGCTCCTAAAGTAATGAGGTAACCTTTTTCCCGAATAAACTCTATAGGAAGGGATTTCCAATGTTCTTGGAAACTTTGAATGAGGGCTTCTGCTGGTAGCAGATATGTCTCTTGCAATGTTGAAAAGTGTAAGAGTGCAAAACAAATTCCGTCCTGCTCAAGTACCTGTCCCATATGCTCTATTTGATGGGGATGGAAGTTTTTAAGAGGCATTGCTGTTTTTTGTCGAGTTTCTTTGGCCTCAAAATCAATGTAATGACCCTTATAAACACCAGAGTAGTCTGTTGTAGAAGCCTGTCTAAAATAGGCTTCTACAATTTTAGCGCGACTCCTTTGTGGATAGTCAACTTTTACAATTTGAACAGGAGTTGGCTTTTTATGAATGACTGCCATGCCTTTTATGAGATAATAGGAATTAGTCTCGTTGAGCATTTTTTCGAAGGACATTCCACGGTTGGCAAAATTCGTTTTGCCTTGCGACTGGCTTCTATGAGCGAGACGATGTCCTGCGAGCTTAGATGGGTATTGTACCATATATCTTCCTTTACAACATTACACCCATCCATTATACCACACTTTAGAAAGAGAGACGGTTAAAAATGGCGACACTCTTAGCAGCAGGATATACTAGTTTTGATTTAGGTTTATTTGCTCCCAAAGATCCCCGTATCCCCATTATCAAGAGTCTTCTCAAACGTACTTATCAACGTTATCTAGACCAAGGCATTGATTATATTGTTTTTCGTGGACAATTAGGTTTTGATGCGTGGTCCTTAGATGTTTTGGAGGAGCTTCGGCAAGAAGGATATGATTTTCAGATGGCGTGTGTATTTTGCTTTCAAGATCAAGGAAAAAATTGGAACGAAGCTAATCAAGAGGTCTTAATGCGGTTTAAACAGCTAGATTATGTAGCCACCGCTTATGAACATTATGAAAACCCAGGACAGTTGAAAGCTTATCAAGATTTACTTCTGAGACATGCCCAAGAAGTAGTATTACTCTATGATGAAGAAAAGCCAACAAATTTAAAATATCTAAAAGAAGCTGTGCAAGAAAAAGGAATCCCCTTACAAATGTTAGGTTTTTACGAATTAAACGAAGAAGCAGAAAATTTTTCAAAAGATAAAGGCTAACCCTTGCTAAAAGAAACAAATATTTTATATAATTAGATTTATAAATCAGAACGGAGAGAGAGATGGCCAGTATTAAGTATACCTCGAAAGATATTTTTGACAAAGATTTCAAGACAGCTGTAAGAGGTTATAATAAAGAAGAAGTTGATGAATTTTTAGATGATATTATAAAAGACTATGAAACCTATGCAGCTCTTGTTAAGGAATTGCAGCAAGAGAATCAGAAATTGAAAAAAAATACTGCAAAACCAGTAGAGCAACCTCAGATTCAAGCGCAGGTTCAACCGCAAGTTCAACCGTCCTATGCACAGACAGCCTTACCTAAAGAACAGGCTATGTCTGTGTCTAATTATGATATTTTACGTCGTTTGAATCGTTTGGAGAAGGAAGTATTCGGCAAGCAAATTGCTGAAAGAGGTTTATAATCGAAGAGAACAGTGTAGTTTTCGGATAATCGCATATCTGCTTGTCAGGTATGAGGAAAGTCCATGCTAGCACCAGCTGTGATGCTGGTAGTGTTTGTGCTAGGCGAATCCATAAGCCTAGGGACGAGAAATCGTTACGGCGATCGAAAGAGCTAAGTCTTTGGATATGTTTGAATAGATCTGAAAGTGCCACAGTGACGTAGTTTTTCTGGAAACAGAAAAAGTGGAACGCGGTAAACCCCTCAAGCTAGCAACCCAAATTTTGGTCGGGGCATGGGATGCCTGGAATCCGAACGGAGCATCCTGACCGGTATTCCGGTAGACAGATGATTATCGAAGGAAATAAGACCTAGTTATTTCCGGAACAGAACATGGCTTATAGAGAATTACACATAGGTAGCTAGCGTATGCTAGCTTTTTGTATAGAGGAATAAGATGAAAAAAGAATTTCAAATGGTTGCAACTGCAGCTGCAGGTTTGGAGGCCTTAGTTGGCCGAGAACTTCGGGACTTAGGGATGGAGTGTCAGGTTGAAAACGGAAAAGTTCGTTTTCAAGGAAAGCAAGAAGAACTTATGAAAGCAAATCTTTGGTTGCGGACTGCTGATCGCGTAAAATTAGTGTTAGGGCAGTTTCCAGCAAAGACTTTCGAAGAACTTTATCAAGGAGTTTTTGCTATTGACTGGCAAGACTACCTACCTCTCGGTGTCCAGTTTCCTGTTTCTAAGGCTCGATGTGTACGTTCCAAGTTGCACAATGAACCTAGTGTGCAGGCCATCACCAAAAAAGCGGTAGTTCGTAAAATGCAGAAAGTTTATGCCCGACCAGATGGTGTTCCTTTGCCGGAATCTGGTCCTGTTTTTTCAATTGAGGTCTCTATCCGAAAGGATCAAGTGACAATCATGTTGGACACTAGCGGAGATAGTCTCTTTAAGCGGGGCTACCGTACAGATAAAGGAGGGGCACCTCTGAAAGAAAATATGGCGGCAGCTTTGGTGAATTTATCAAACTGGTTTCCAGATAAGCCTCTTTTAGATCCTACTTGTGGATCAGGGACTATTGTCATTGAGGCAGCTATGAAAGCCTTAAATATAGCTCCGGGTTTGCGTCGTTCTTTTGCTTTTGAAAGCTGGCCATGGATTGATCAAGAACTTTGGCGCCAATTAAAAGAGGCGGCGTTAGCAGCTCAGAAAGATGATGTAGAGCTAAGCATTATGGCTTCTGATATTGATGGCAGAATGGTGGAGTTAGCTCGAGAAAATGCCAAAAGAGCGGGTGTCCTTTCCCATATAACTTTTAAACAAATGCGATTGCAAGACTTTCAGACAGATCTTATCAATGGAGTGGTTATCTCCAATCCGCCTTACGGAGAGCGTCTAATGGATGATGAGGGCGTATCTCGTTTGTACCAGGAGATGGGGGAGACTTTTGCACTACTTAGAACTTGGAGTAAGTTCATTCTAACCAGTGATGGTCAGTTCGAAGAGAAGTATGGAAGCCTAGCGGATAAGAAGAGAAAATTGTATAATGGAACTCTAAGAGTTGATTATTACCAATATTATGGGGAACGTGTGAGACGATCGGATAGTGGTTCCCAAGCGTGAGGAGGTAGAGATGTCGAAGAAAGATGGAATTCCGACAAATTCAGATAATGAGAGCATTTTGGATTTAGAGCAAGCTCGTGATATGACAGTTGCTGAAGCAGCGAGAAGGAATGCAGAGACGAAAGCTGGTATTGTTCCGACTGATAACGCACTTGATAAGTACATCAAGCAAAATAAAGCGAAAATCCAAGAAGCAAAATTTGATACTCAAACCATTGATCTGTCTGAAGCGGCAAAGGTAGTTAATGAAGCCATTGTTTCTGAATCTTTGATTAAGGTGGCAACGACCTTTGATAGTCAAGCTATCCCTACGGGAAATATGGATTCAGCAGATTTGGAGAAGACAGCTGTCTTTGATGAGATTCCGATGGTTGTTGCAGAGGAAGAAGCGCTTGCTAGTGCTTCTGCTGATGCTGGGGTAATTCCAGAAGCAGATGCGGTAAGCGCAGAGAGTCAGCTGGCTAAGGACGAAGATTCCGAGATTGCTGCTAAAGTTCCGTTTTATAAGAAAAAATTGTTTATTTATTCATCTGCTGCTGCCTTAGCAATTCTGGTTTTAGGTGGAACTAGTTATGCGCTTTTGCAACAATCGCAGCAAACTTCACAGAAAACAGTTTCTTCTTCCTCTTCTTCTACTAAAAAATCCTCTTCCAGTTCAAGTCAGGATGAAAAAACGGTGGAGGAGAACTTAAAGTCCTTTAATACACTGTTGGATAGTTTTTATCTTTCAACTGAAAAGACTGCTTTAAAAAACAGTTCCTTTGGTGATTTACCTAAATTGCAAGAAGCCTTAAATAAATTAAAAGGTACTAAGGAATATGATAAGGCTAAGGAAGCCTATGATAAGTTGTCAAAAGAAATCTCTGCTATTCAGGATCTAAATGCGCAGTTTGAATCTCCAGTCTTAGTAGATGGTGAGATTAAAACAGATGCTAAGCCTAAGGCAAATGCGACTTTCGGGGATATCGATAGTGGTAATGAAAAACTGAATGAATTGATTAAGCAAGGTTTGGAAAAAGGACGGCAGGAAGCAGTAGCAGCTCTAGCGCCTCAGACTGCCAATAACAGTGCTGCTGGAGCAGTCACACCTGAAGTTGCAGCACCTGCAGTTGTAGCACCTGAAGTTACGACACCGACAGTACCAGCTCCTACTGCACCAGTAGATTCTGCCCAGGTTGTTGCACCTGCTACAACGACCATTTCACCAGGAGGTCAGTCTTATCCAGCTATGGTCGTAGCTCCGGCGGAAGCGACCCCAGTGGTACCAGCAGGAGGGGGATATATTGATTGGGGAATTAAGATTCAGCGGGAGCTAAGTCGAGTTCCTTATGATCCTACAAAATTAGTGGATACTGAAAACCCTGCTTGGTTCTTTACTCCAGGTATTCTTGAGCGGATTTTGGATGACGCTAGACGAGATGGCCATATTGTAGGGAATCAATATATTCTCGAACGTGTAAATATTATTAATGGAAATGGTTATTTTAACCTCTTTAAACCGGATGGAACCTATCTCTTTAGTATCAATGCTAAGACAGGATATTATGTGGGAAATGCACCTGGTGGAGCTGATAACCTAGATTATTAAGGGAAATGAGGCTGGGAAAAATCCCGGTCTTTTTCTATATATAGAAATTGTTTTGACATAGTGGTTGATTGGCTTAAATAAAAAGGGTTTGCATTTCATAAGAATGTCTCACATTTTTTGATTCAATCACTTAAAGAATTCATTTTGAACTATAGACTTATAGGGAACAAGATTGTACAGAAAAGTTCTTATACGAAAATGAACAGCTCCCGTAAGGATTTTAAGCAAAATTCGGAGTTATCTCAAACCATTGCTGCCCATGCTTTGAGCGAGTGCTGGTGAATGATCCATGTAAAATACAAATGGCAATCATGGCTTGATAGCTATTAATAGCTGCACAAGATTTAGAAGTAATCTCTACCTCGCCCCTATGATAAAAGTGTATCCTATTGGAGTATTTGTAGCTAGCATTTGTTTTTTTAAGAACATTCAGAGTCAGTAATTCATCGCTCACAAAGAGACTGGGTAAAAATAAAACGTGTATTTCTGGGTTTTCATTGCTTAGTTTTCATGCGTTTGTGAGCGAGGACGGAAGGTCCTCATGAATCTCTGTTCCAGTACCATTTTTCTATTGGTGGAACTCCGCAATGGTATTTTTCACAAATTTTCACAATAAAAAAGCCATTTGTGATAAAATAATAAAGAATGTAACGAAACATTCACGATAAAAATATGAGGTGAAAACATGGTAACAATTGGATTGTTTGTTTTTGCCGTCATCATTGGTTTAGGAGTTGGAAGTGTGATTGCTCTAAAAGCAGCTGCTAAAAAGCAGGAGGCGGCAGAGTTAGCACTTTTAAATGCTGAGCAAGAAGCGACAACTGTTCGTGGTCAGGCGGAACGAGAAGCTAAATCCCTTGTGAAAGAGGCAAATCGTGAAGTCAAGGCCCTTAGAAAAGAAGCTTTGCTAGAGGCAAAAGAAGAAGCTCGGAAATATCGAGAAGATGTAGCCGCGGAATTCAAAACGGAACGTCAAGAGCTTAAAGAAACCGAGAGCCGCTTGGCTCAACGTGAAGGCAACTTAGATCGGAAAGACGAAAAGTTGACTCGAAAAGAAGAGTTGTTGGATCAAAAGGAACAATCTCTTGATGAACAATCTAAACAAATTGATGCACGTCAGGAACGTGTTGCTGCCCTTGAAGAAGAAGGGCGAGCAGAGTTGGAGCGTATTGCAAGTTTGACGCCGGAACAGGCTAAAATGATTATTTTAGAGGAGACTGAAGTGAAGTTAACTTCTGAAATTGCCAATCGCGTACGAGAAGCTGAGTGGGAAATCAAGGAGCGCTCGAACAAGGTCGCTAAGGACATCTTAGCTCAGGCTATGCAGCGAATGGCTGGAGAATTTGTTTCAGATCAGACCAATGCAATCGTTCATTTACCCGATGACAATATGAAGGGACGTATTATTGGTCGTGAAGGTCGCAATATTCGTACTTTTGAAAGTTTGACAGGGATTGATGTTTTAATTGATGATACTCCAGAAGTCGTAGTGCTTTCAGGATTTGATCCGATTCGCCGTGAAATTGCTCGGATGACTATGGAGGCTTTGATTAAGGATGGACGTATTCATCCCGCTCGTATTGAGGAATTAGTTGAGAAGAATCGTTTGGAAATGGATCAACGAATTCGTGAATATGGTGAGAATGCGGCCTATGAAATTGGCGCACCTAATTTGCACCCAGATTTGATGAAAATGATGGGACGTTTGCAATTTAGAACATCTTATGGACAGAATGTCTTACGTCATTCCATTGAAGTGGCTAAGCTATCGGGGATTATTGCTAGTGAGCTAGGAGAAAATCCAACTCTAGCTCGTCGCGCTGGCTTCCTACATGACCTAGGAAAAGCGATTGACCGTGAAATTGAAGGTAGCCACGTAGAGATTGGAACCGAATTAGCTCGTAAGTATAAAGAACATCCGGTTGTTATTAATACGATTGCCAGTCACCATGGTGATGTGGAACCGACTTCTGTTATCGCTGTTATTGTTGCTGCTGCAGATGCCTTGAGTGCTGCTCGACCAGGAGCTCGTAGTGAGTCCTTAGAGAACTATATCCAACGCTTGCGTGATTTAGAAGACATTGCTACTGAATTTGAAGGTGTTCAATCGAGCTTTGCCTTGCAAGCAGGTCGGGAAATCCGAGTGATGGTCAACCCAACTAGACTCAAAGATGATCAGATGACGGTATTGGCTCACAAGATTCGTGAAAAAATCGAAAATAACTTGGAGTACCCTGGTAATATCAAGGTTACCGTTATTCGCGAAACACGTGCAATCGAGTTTGCAAAATGATTTTTAAAAAGTCCTTGCTTCGAAAAGAAGCGGGGCTTTTCCCTTTCCTAGCGAGAAAATTGGTTGAAAAAGGAAGTCTTTTTTGGTAGACTAGACTCTAAAGACAATGAAGGAGAATTCATGGCTGATCGTGGCTTATTAATAGTTTTTTCAGGCCCATCCGGTGTAGGAAAAGGGACTGTTAGACGAGAGATTTTTGAAAGTTCAGAGAATCAATTTCAGTATTCTGTATCCATGACCACCAGAGAGCAGAGACCCGGAGAGGTCGATGGTGTGGACTACTTTTTCCGAACTCGTGAAGAGTTTGAGGAATTAATCCGTCAAGGTCAGATGTTGGAATATGCAGAGTATGTCGGTAATTATTACGGAACACCCCTTAACTATGTAAATGAGACCTTAGATAAAGGAATTGATGTTTTCCTAGAAATTGAGGTACAAGGGGCTCTCCAAGTTAAACAAAAAGTGCCTGATGCGGTCTTTATCTTCTTGACTCCGCCTGATCTCGATGAATTGCAGGGACGCCTAGTTGGTCGTGGAACAGATTCGGCTGATGTGATTGCGCAACGCATTGAAAAGGCGAAGGAAGAAATTGCACTGATGCGAGAGTATGATTATGCGATCGTAAATGATGAAGTTTCTTTAGCGGCAGAGCGCGTTAAAAGAGTTATCGAAGCAGAGCATTTTCGTGTAGATCGGGTGATTGGTCACTACCAGGATATGGTTTGTGAGACTGCAACCGTTCGTTAATTCATTAGAAAAAGGTATCTAAATTATGATGTTGAAACCCTCTATTGACACCCTGCTTGACAAGGTGCCATCTAAATATTCACTTGTTATTCTTGAAGCTAAAAGAGCTCATGAATTAGAGGCAGGTGCAGAAGCAACCCAGGATTTTAAATCTGTTAAGTCAACCCTTCGTGCTTTGGAAGAAATTGAAGCAGGCAATGTGATTATTCATCCTGATCCAGAAGCTAAGCGAGAATTGGTTCGCGTTAAGGCAGAAATTGAACGCCAACGTCAGGAAGAAGAAGAAAAGAAAATCAAAGAACAAATTGCCAAAGAAAAAGAAGAAGGTGGCAAAATCTAAGCTTGCAGGTGTGCTACTTGTCTTAGAGTCTACAAATGAGGGAGCCTATGGGAAGATTAAATGATGAAGATCCCATGGTCTCCCTTTTTAAGTTTTTAAGGAGGAAATATGTGGATCCATGTCATTGTTGATGTTCCAACAGGTCAAACAGATTATCCTTTCACCTATGCTGTACCAAAGGATTTACAAGCAAAAATACAGGTCGGTGTGCGGGTCCATGTGCCATTTGGATTAGGGAATCGTTTAATCCAAGGAGTGGTGATTGCCAAGGATGTACCAGCAACGCAAGAGTATGAAATCAAGGATATTGTAGAGGTACTGGATGAGGAACCGGTATTGACAGAGGAACAGCTATGGCTGGTCGAACAACTGCGCCATCAGGTTTTTTCTTTTAAAATTCAACTTCTAAAAACCATGATGCCCAGCTTACTCCAATCTCAGTATGATAAGTACTATCAGCCAATAGAGGGGCTAGCTCCAGACATTAGGGAGCGTTTGTTTCCAAATGGAGAAGGAAAGCGGGCATCCAAAATGAGCCGAGAGGAACTGGGTGAGGTCCAATTATTAGTTGCTCAAAAACAAGTCGAGGTGAAGTATTTAGCACTAGATCAAGCGACTCTCAAATATGAAAAATGGTATCGACCTGTGCCAGAGGTTTTAGAAAATTTAGAAATCACAAAACAGGCCAAACGGCGCCTAGCGGCAAGAGACTATTTGTTACAGAATCCTGAAGAAGGACGACTTACGGATTTTAATAAAGAATTTTCTAGTGCTATTAGTAAGTATTTAGGCGAAGTTGGGGCTATTGAGATAATTGAGAAAAGTATTTCCCGTTCAGCCAGCTTTTTTGAAGGTGTTCAGCCAACAGAACCACCAGTGCTAAATGCCCAACAAGATGAAGCTAAAAGAAAGATTTTATCCCATGTCGGAGAAGCTAAAACACAACCGGTTCTTTTAGAGGGGATAACGGGGAGTGGGAAAACAGAAGTTTATCTACAAGTTATTGAACAAGTATTAGAAAAAGGCAAAAATGCCATTGTGCTGGTGCCTGAAATTTCTCTAACCCCGCAGATGACTAAGGGATTTATTGGGAGATTTGGACAGGAAGTAGCTATTCTTCATTCGGGCTTGTCTGCAGGTGAGAAGTATGATGAGTGGTGGAAGATTACTCATGGTCAGGCAAGAGTTGTTATTGGTGCTCGCTCGGCAATCTTTGCTCCTCTAAAGAATATTGGTGTTATCATTGTTGATGAGGAACATGAAGCCAGCTACAAGCAGGATAATAATCCGCGCTACCATGCACGGGATGTAGCTATTTTGAGAGCTCAGTATCATCAAGCGGCACTAGTTTTAGGTTCTGCGACTCCGAGTTTGGAGTCACGAGCGCGAGCTTCTAAAGGCGTGTATGATTTTGTAGCTTTGACACAGAGGGCTAATCCGGATGCACAGATACCAACAGTAGAAATCATCGATCTTCGGGAATATCGTACGGCTAAAGAAGATAAAAATATCAGCCCTCCATTGTTAGAAGCATTGCAGCAAACCTTGAATCGAGGAGAGCAGGCTGTGCTGATGTTGAATCGTCGTGGCTTCTCTAGCTTTATGATGTGTCGAGTTTGTGGCGAAGTTGATACGTGTCCCAATTGCGATATTTCTTTAACTCTTCATATGTCTACACGGACTATGAATTGCCATTACTGTGATTTTCGAAAAGGGATTCCTCAAGTCTGTCCAAGTTGTCAAAGTCAAGAGATTCATTATTACGGAACTGGTACAGAGAAAGCGGAGAAAGAGCTGTTAGAGGTTTTACCCGAGGCACGGGTACTTCGTATGGATGTGGATACAACCCGTAAAAAAGGGAGTCATGAGAAGCTTCTTGCTCAGTTTGGCAGAGGAGAAGCTGATATTTTATTGGGAACTCAAATGATTGCCAAGGGCTTGGATTTTCCAAATGTTACCTTGGTAGGGGTGTTAAATGCAGACACTGGTATTCACTTACCGAATTTTCGGGCAGCAGAACGGACCTTTCAGTTGTTAACGCAGGTGGCAGGACGAGCAGGAAGGGCAACCAAGCCGGGACGTGTTTTTTTACAAACGTTTAATCCGGAACATTATGCTATCCAGTATGCTTCTAATCAGGATTACGAAGGCTTCTACCGAGAGGAAATGGGGATTCGTAAGATGGCGGGTTATCCACCATATTTTTATACAGTGGCTCTTCATTTTTCACACAAGGATCCTAAAATTGTTGAAAAAATTGCCTATCAAGCTTTGGGGACCCTTCAACAGGTACTTAGCCCCAGTGCTATTATACTAGGGCCAACCCCCTCCACGATTAGTCGCACACATAACCTCTACCATTATCAATTAATGTTAAAATATCGCCAAGAGCCAGCTCTTGAGGGTGTTTTAAATCGGATTTTAGAGATTAGTCAAACCAAGGAATTTCAACAAGTTCGGCTGACAATCGATCATGAACCACAGTAAGAAAAGGATTTAGATATGAAAGTAATTTTTATGGGAACTCCAGCCTTTGCGGCAACGGTCTTAGAAGGGCTATTAGGAGATCAGCGTTTTCAAATACAAGCGGTTGTAACCCAGCCCGATCGGCTCGTTGGTCGGAAAAAGGAATTAAAACAAACACCTGTAAAAGAGCTAGCTCTAGCTCACAATCTTCCGATTTATCAACCTGAGAAACTTTCAGGTTCTCCTGAAATGGAGGAATTGATGAATCTTGATGCAGATGGGATTGTGACAGCTGCTTTTGGACAATTCTTGCCGACTAGACTCTTAGATACTTATGACTTTGCAGTGAATGTTCACGCTTCTCTTCTTCCGAAATATCGGGGTGGGGCTCCTATCCACTATGCTTTAATCAATGGGGATGAAAAAGCAGGCGTTACCTTGATGGAAATGGTTAAGGAAATGGACGCGGGTGATATGATTGCACAAGCTTCTCTTTCGATTGAGGAACAGGATAATGTTGGAACACTGTTTGAGAAGTTGGCGATTTTGGGACGTGATTTGCTCCTAGAAAAACTGGAAGCTTATGTTAAGGGGGAGATCCAGCCTCAAGCACAAGATTCTGCACAAGTGACTTTTTCACCAAATATTAAACCGGAGGAAGAGCGTTTGGATTGGAATAAATCGGCTACTGCCTTATTTAATCAGGTAAGGGGAATGTATCCGTGGCCAGTTGCTCATGTTTATTGGCAAGGCAAACGTATGAAAATTCAGCAAGTGACAGTCGTTGAAGGGAGCGGTCCGGCAGGTCAGGTGATTCATCGAGATAAAAAATCTTTGCATGTAGGAACAGGAGAAGGAGTTCTGTCCTTGGAACAGGTACAGCCGTTTGGAAAGGCAGCCATGCCCATTCAAGATTTTCTGAATGGAGTTGGTCGAGAAGTCAAAGTAGGAGATCAATTTGAGTAAACAGATTTCAGCACGTTCTCTAAGTTTAGATATTTTACAATCCGTTCTTGAAAATGAGGCGTATGCGAACCTTGCCTTGCACAAGGCTTTACAGAAGAGTTCTTTGTCGCAAGCGGATAAGTCTCTGGTAACAGAACTTGTCTATGGTACTTTGACACGGAAAATTACACTTGAATGGTATCTATCGTTCTTTATAGAAGACCGTGATCAATTGGATTCCCCTATCTATCCAATCTTATTAATGACTCTTTATCAGATGATTTATTTGGATAAAATACCAAATCGGGCAGCTATCCACCAAGCAGTGGAACTTGTTAAGAAACGGCTACATCCTGCTGCAGGTGGGTATGTTAATGCTATTTTAAGACGGATAGAGAAGGAGGGTTTACCAAATCCAGATACCATTAAACGGCTGAATAAACGCTTATCTGTTCGTTATTCTCTCCCTGTTTGGTTAGTTCGTAGCCTCATCGATGAGTATGGGTTAGAACGTGGGGAAGCCATTATGCAAAGCTTACTTTGGAAGAATAGGGCAAGTTTACGTGTGCAAGATCCATCTGAAAAAGAGGACCTAAAAGAGTTATTGAGTGCTAAGGATTCAGCTATTTCCCCAGTTGGGCTTGTGAAAGAAAGCGGACAATTTGCAGCCACTCAAGCTTTTCGCGAAGGCCGTGTGACCATTCAGGATGAATCTAGCCAATTGGTAGCTCCTACCCTAGGAATTGAAGGTTGGGAAAGGATTTTAGATGCTTGTAGTGCCCCAGGAGGGAAGACCACTCATATAGCTAGTTATTTAGAGAGTGGCCAAGTTATTGCTTTAGATCTTTACGATCATAAGTTGGCCCTTATCCAAGAAAATGCAGAACGTTTGGGGCTATCTGAACGTATTCAGACAAAGCGGTTGGATGCACGTGAGGTTCACAAGGTCTTTCCTAAAGATAGTTTTGACAAAATCTTAGTAGATGCCCCTTGTTCTGGAATCGGTCTTCTGCGTCGGAAACCCGATATTCGTTATCGAAAGAGTCACGAAGATCTTGAGAGTCTCCAAGAAATCCAATTGCAGATTTTGGATAGTGTTTGTCAAACCTTGGCGGAAGGTGGTATAATAACGTATAGTACTTGTACAATTTTTTCAAAAGAAAACCAACAAGTTATCCAAAAGTTTTTAGAAGGGCATCCTGATTTTGAACAGGTTTCCTTAGTTCATCCTAAGACAGAGATGATGGTAGATGGCTGTCTTCTAATCACACCCGAGTTATTTGGGACGGATGGATTCTTTATCAGCCAACTAAGAAAGAAATCCTGATTGAAGGAGGAAATAACAAGACATGGAGATTGCATTGTTGACAGATGTAGGGCAGAGACGCTCTAACAATCAAGATTTTGTCAATCAATTTCGAAACCAAGCAGGAAATCCTTTAATTGTATTAGCGGATGGAATGGGTGGTCATCGAGCAGGGAATATTGCTAGTGAGATGGCCGTTACGGATTTGGGAGCAGCATGGGTTCATTCAGATATTAATTCTATAGATCAGATGCGTTCCTGGTTTGAAACCCAATTGGAAGCGGAAAATCAGAAAATACATGCCATGGGGCAAGAAGATGAATTTCGAGGTATGGGGACAACGCTAGAAGCGGTTGTTCTTATTGGAAATCAAGCTGTCTTCGCACATGTAGGGGATTCCCGTGTGAGTATCTGGGATCAGCGAGAGTATATTCAGTTAACCAGTGATCACTCTTTGGTCAACGAATTATTGAAAGCTGGACAAATTACTGAGGAGGAAGCTATGAATCATCCTCAGAAAAATATTATTACTCAATCTATTGGTCAACAAGACCCTGTTAAGCCAGATATTGGATTAGCAGTGTTGCAAGACGGAGATTATCTGATTATCAGTAGCGATGGTTTGACCAATATGGTTACCAATGTTCAAATCCAAGAAGTTCTGGCGACTGATTTAAGTCTTCAAGAAAAAGCAGCAACACTAGTACACATGGCGAATGTTGCTGGAGGAATAGATAATATTTCTGTGGCTCTTGTTCATTATAAACAGGAGGACCAGCTATGATTCAAATCGGAAAAATCTTTGCTGGACGCTACAAGATCATGGAGCAAATTGGTCGAGGCGGAATGGCGGATGTCTATCTAGCAAAAGATTTAATTTTAGATGGTGAAGAAGTCGCTGTTAAGGTTCTCCGTACCAATTACCAAACTGATCCTGTTGCGGTAGCCCGTTTTCAAAGGGAAGCCAAGGCTATGGCCGAGTTGGATCATCCAAATATCGTTCGAATTACAGATATTGGAGAAGAGGATGGCCAACAATACCTGGCTATGGAATATGTTTCAGGCCTAGATTTAAAACGCTATATCAAGGATAAGGCTCCTCTGGGTAATGAAGAGGCGGTTCGTATCATGGGCGAGATTCTCTTAGCTATGCGTTTGGCACATATGCGGGGAATTGTCCATCGGGATTTGAAGCCTCAGAACATTCTTTTGACTAAAGGGGGAACCGTTAAGGTTACGGATTTTGGGATTGCAGTGGCTTTTGCGGAAACCAGTTTAACGCAGACCAATTCCATGTTAGGTAGTGTTCATTACCTATCTCCTGAACAAGCGCGTGGTTCAAAAGCGACGATTCAGTCAGATATCTATGCTATGGGGATTATTTTTTATGAAATGCTAACAGGGCATATTCCTTATGATGGGGATAGTGCTGTTACGATTGCCCTTCAGCATTTTCAAAAACCGCTCCCATCTATTCGTGAAGAGAATGCTCGCGTAGTGACTCCAGTGGAGAATGTGGTAATCAAGGCAACTGCTAAGAAATTAGAAGATCGCTACAAAACGGTCGCGGAGATGTATCTGGATCTTTCAACGAGTTTATCCTATGAGCGACGCAATGAACCGATTTTGCATTTTACCGAGAAGGAATCTGAAGTTAAGACGCTCCCTAAATCGAATCCGGCTCCAAAGGTTGCACCTGCTCCAGTCAGGGAAGCTGATCAGGTCACCAAGAGCGAGGAGAGGATTGAGCCGCGTCCTCGTCCACAGCAGAGTAATAAAAGTAAGATTGTTAATAAGGTAGCTAGTCCTAAAAAGAAACATGGTCGGCGTATTCGAATGCGGTACAAGGTCGTTTTGGGGGCCTTTGTGTTAGTTGTATTGGCTGTCCTATCCTTGATCTTTCTCAGTCCATCTTCAGCTGTGATTCCACAGGTTGAAAATTTGCCCTTAGCAGAGGCACGGACGCAAATTGAGGAAGCAGGTCTAGTGGTGGGGAATGTTTCTGAAGAGACTTCGACAGAGGTTGAGCCTGGGAACGTCATCCGAACCAATCCTAAATCTGGGACACAAAGACGTGAAGGTTCTACGGTTGATTTGATTGTTTCGGCGGAAGGCACACGTTTTAAGATGGAAAGCTTAGTTGGAAAATCTTTGAGTGAGGCTGAGCGAATCCTGAGGGAAGAACACCAGGTTCCAGAACGATTGATTAAAATTGAAGAAGTTGATGATACGTATGAGGAATCAGGAATCGTTCTATCGCAGACACCAGAGGCCGGTGAAGAGTTTGATCCAACGGGCAATACGAAGATTGTCCTTCAAGTAGCACGTCAAGCTACTTCTATTGAGATGCCAGATTTCACCAGTATGACCTATCGTGATGCCCGTGATACTTTGATTAATCTTGGGGTTCCGGTTAGCCGTATTAGTCGTCGAGTTACAAATGAGGTGACAGCTGTGCAATCCGATATTATTGTGAGACAGAATCCTTTGGCTGGGAATATTATTGATGTCAAGTCTGCTAATATCGAATTAACAGTTGCGGCAGTTGTTCAAAATCAATCCGTTTATCCTTCGAGTTCGTCTGTGTCCATACCATCTGTGACGGATGAAAGTGAAGAAGAAAGCGAGTCGTCATCATTGAATACGAGCACATCTTCTAGCAGTCGAACGGAAGCGAGTTCTAGTAGTTCTTTAGAGGAATAAAATGGAAGAGGTTGGGGATTCCCAACTTCTTTTTTCTTTCAACAGAGTTGTGACTGTTCATGAGTCAGGCTATTTGATACAATAATAAGGTACAAGGAGCATTGTGATGAGAAAAATCCATTTTTTTGTATTGATTGAGCTGATTTTATTAACATTGGCTTTTCTAACCATGTTTTCTGATGATGTCACGCGTGGGATTTGGTTTCTGATTCTTTGTTTGTTGCTTTACCATTATTATCGAGTAGACAGTCAATCCAATTTATTAGTTGTGGCTCTTTTTCTGTTTTTATTTTTAGCCATGAGTATCAATCCATTTGGAATGGCAGCGATTGTGTTCGCCATTGTCTATGGTTTTTCTGCCATGCTTCCTTATTTGTATCGGGAACATCGCTCACAGTCGATTCTACTAGAAATGCCAGGTGATAAAACTAGGAATACTTGGATAGGTGATTTATCTTATTTTCTAGGTGAGGGTCAGGCTTTTGAGGATTTGAATCTGACCCGATTTAGTGGAAATGATACGATCTATTTGGATGAGGTTGTTTTGGGCTTCGATTCGAATCTCATTATTATTCAAAAGGCAGTGGGGAATACAACGGTCTACATTCCGATTGATGTAGCGGTAGATTTATCTGTTAATACTCTTTATGGAGATGTTCGTTTTTTTGAGGATTATTACAATCTTCGCAATGAGCGCCTCCGGATTAAGAGTCCTGATTTAGACAAGGCTAATCGCTCTGTGAAATTAGTCTTTACGAATCTGCTTGGGAATGTGGAGGTTATTCGCCGATGAGGAAGGGAATCTATCTCTTTATCTTTAGTGCAACCTTTGGACTTCTCTTTTTTTTAGTGACAAAATTTTTAGGGGTTTTGGATGTTAGCTGGAACGATCTCTGGTTAAAGGATTGGATGGCTCTGCAAATTTTAGGGATGCTGTTTGCCCTGTCGTTAGCAGCAGTAGCTCTAGCATTTTTAGCACAAGTTTGGAGAGCGCAGACTATTCGTGCTCGTTTACATCCTGCTTTGGAACAGATTCGAAAGGGGCAGTCTTATAGTAGCTTGGATGATCCGATTCTCGATGCGGATTTACGAGCTTTGGGGCAATCCATTCATAATCTGCAACTGATACGTCAGGAAAGTGAGAATCAAGAGCTGGTAGAGAAAGCCCATATTGTTAGCCAAGAGCGGCAACGGATTGCGCGTGATTTACATGATACGGTTAGTCAAGAGCTTTTTGCGGCAAGCATGATGGTTTCAGGCTTACGACAGTCAAATTTTGATGCGGCTAGGATTCAACAAGAGCTTCAAGGAGTAGAGGGGATTCTTAATACTGCTCAAAATGATTTACGGATTCTTCTCTTACATCTTCGACCGCGGGAATTAGAGGGACGAGACTTGGTATCAGCTTTGAAAACCTTACTTGCAGAAGTTGAGGAGAAAAGTTTAATCAAGACTCGGTTAGAAGTCTCTGTGGAACAATTACCGCCGGAAATTGAAAATCATTGCTATCGTATTGTCCAAGAATTTATTAGCAATACACTTCGCCATGCGCAAGCCACCAATCTAGAAGTCTATTTTAAACAGACTGTAGGACAGTTACAATTGAAAATGGTAGACGATGGCTGTGGTTTTAATCAGGATCAAGCCAAGGACTTTCATTACGGATTAGCCAATATGGAAGAGAGGGTTGAAGATATGGCAGGTAGAATGATCCTTAGAACTGCTCCTTATCAAGGAGTCGCGATTGATATTCGCATACCAATTTTAAAGGGAGAACTAGATGAAAATTCTATTAGTGGATGATCATGAAATGGTCCGTTTAGGATTAAAGAGTTACCTTAATTTACAAGTGGATACCTTGGTTATTGGGGAAGCCAACAATGGAAAAGAAGGATTGGAATTAGCACTGGAACTTCGCCCAGATGTGATTGTCATGGATTTGCTGATGCCGGATATGGATGGTATTCAAGCGACACTTGAGATTTTAGAATCTTGGCCAGAGGCTAGAATTTTAATTTTGACCTCTTATTTGGACAATGAAAAAATATATCCTGTACTCGATGCAGGAGCTAAGGGCTATATTCTAAAAACTTCCTCGGCAGATGAAATTTTTAGTGCCATTCGTCGTGTATCTTTGGGAGAGATGGCTATTCAGACAGAGGTCTCTCAGAAATTCGAACATCATCGTCTCAATCGTCCCTTGCACGAAGATTTAACTCCTCGTGAACGGGATATCTTAGCCCTTTTGGCGAAAGGCTATGAGAATCAGCGAATCGCAGACGAACTTTTTATTTCATTAAAAACGGTTAAAACACATGTATCAAATATCCTCTCAAAGTTGGCGGTGAGTGATCGAACACAGGCAGTTATCTATGCCTTTCAACATCACTTAGTCCAATCGGATGAGGAATGGTTATAGGAGTAATGATGAATACTAAAACAAAGTACAAGGCTAAAAAAATCAAAATTGTTTTCTTTGATATTGACGACACTTTACGAGTGAAGGATACAGGTTTTATTCCAGCATCCATCGAACGTGTTTTTAGAGATTTGAAGAAAGCTGGGATTAAGGTCGGAATTGCCACAGGCCGTTCCCCACTTGGTGTTGTCCCAGAATTACGAGCTTTAAAGCCTGATTATTTAGTCACAATTAATGGTGCCTATGTGGAAAATGCAAAAGGAGAAGCTGTCTATAGTCACCCCATTCCGGAAGCACAAGTTCAAGCCTATAAGGATTGGGCTGAAAAAGAAGCCATTGCTTATGGGTTGGTTGGAAAAGAGCAAGCCAGTCTTTCGACTCGTTCTCCCCTGATCAATGAAGCTATTGATATTATTTACCCAGGGCTTGAGGTTAATCCGGATCTGGACCAGAGCGAAGCTATTTACCAAATGTGGACCTTCGAGGAAGAAGGACAGGATTTGATGTTGCCAGAAGAGCTAGCGCAAGATCTCCGATTGGTTCGTTGGCATCCCAATTCCTGTGATGTTGTCATTAAAGAGATGTCAAAAGCTGTTGGTGTTGAAAAAGTCTTGGACAGCTTAAATCTTAAGCCTGAAAATCTCCTGGTCTTTGGGGATGGTCTTAATGACTTGGAGTTGTTTGATTTTGCGGGCTTGGCGGTTGCTATGGGAGCAGCCATTGATTCCGTCAAGGATAAGGCTGATTATGTAACCAAATCCGTTGAGGAGGATGGTATTGAACACGCGTTAGTGGAGATGGGCTTGATTTCTAAATTGTTACATTTCCCACAATTGGATTTAGACACAGTCGAGGGGCCAGTGGTTACCTTGGAAACAAACCAAGGTTCCATGAAGATTAAGCTCTTCCCTGAGCATGCTCCGAAAACAGTTGCGAATTTCCTTGGCTTAGCCAAGGAGGGTTACTATGAAGGAGTTACTTTCCATCGTATTATCGAAGATTTTATGATTCAAGGTGGTGATCCTAGCGGTACTGGTATGGGAGGCGAGTCTATTTATGGAGGCGAGTTTGAAGATGAATTTCATGAAGAACTCTATAATCTCCGCGGAGCTTTATCTATGGCTAACGCAGGCTCTAATACGAATGGTAGTCAATTCTTTATTGTTCAAAATACAGGTGGTAGCTATAATAAAAAAGAACTGGTTCGAGGTGGCTGGCCAGCACCAATTGCAGCATATTATGCAAAAACAGGAGGAACTCCCCACTTAGATCGTCGACATACAGTCTTCGGTCAGCTAATGGATTCCACTTCATTTGAAGTTCTTGATAAAATTGCTCATGTTGAAGTAGATATGATGGATAAACCCATAGAACCTGTAGTCATTCTGAAAATTGAGGTGGAGGAATGAGGATTGGTGAAAAGTATAAAGGAATTGTTAGTGGTATCCAACCTTACGGTGCCTTCGTAGAACTTGAGAATGGAACTACAGGTTTAATCCATATTTCTGAAATTCGGACAGGATTTATTGAAAATATTAGCGATATCTTGAAAGTTGGGCAAAGTATTACCGTCCAAGTTGTCGATTACGACGAATATTCTGGTAAGGCAAGTCTATCTATGCGCACGTTAGAAGAAGAAAAACATCGTTTTCCTCGGCGTCGCCGTTTTACGAATGATCGCTATAAATCTGGATTTCGTCCGTTAGGGAAGAATCTTTCTCACTGGACAAAAGAAACCTTGGCTTATCTTAAGAGTCATGAAGAATAGAAAAAGAGCTTGCTTTCATTTTAAAGCAAGCTCTTTTTCTAGTACGACGGGCATGTCGTACATCTGAGGTGTAAGTCCTCTGTGGGCACCTGCTACCGGTGAACCCAATAGCGACTCCCAAGCCTGACTATCGTGAGGTAGCGGGGAGAGGAAGGGAT
>NZ_JBTGGE020000011.1:0-40084 GCF_054331515.2 Streptococcus sp. 10F2
CTCCAGAATTAAATCCTATTGAAAAAAGCTGGGCTATTTTAAAAAAATCAGTTACAGAATTACTTCGTAAAATGGACTCTATAACTGATGCAATAACATACTATTTAAAAACTAAATGACTATAATCTATCAGACTTGGATAAAAAGAGCCATGCTCGCTATCAATTTCTGATGATTGATGATGGTAAGACAGTTCAATCGGGAACACTGTCTCCACTGTTGACAAAAGAAACCGAAGTAGACTGGGTTCTCGGTGATCCTAGACAACGGGAGCGAAAGGTACTTGTTGATCTGGAGACCTTTGCAGTAAAAATAGTCGATAGTCCACCTTTGGAGCGGTTTCATTACTTGGTCCGGCTCTATTCTTCTTTTGATGGAATTGATGAACCACAGGCACGTGCTTTCTTACGGGATCAAATTGCCTTGGATATTTTGACTTTAAATCAAGATAGGCATACCAATGCTGGAAATTATGCTGTGGTATTTGATGAAGTGACGGGTCATGTTCGTCTCATTAATTATGATTATGGACGTAGCCTGCCCACCCCAGTCCCTTGGTCTGATCGAACAGAAGAGACCTATGTTGATGACTATCTTACAGAAGATATGGAAGATGATATACGAAACAATAGTCGCTTAAAAAACCGCCACCATTCCCTACTGGCTGGCCTAGATTTTGAGACTATTCTTGCTTTTTTGCAGGAAGAGGGATTTCAGCCCTTTCGGCTGAATCGTCCTCAATTTGAACAGGATTGTCAAGACTTTCTACAACAACTGGAAGACCTACAAGTTCCTTTTATAAAATTTGCCCGCCACAAGGTGGCCATGCTCCAAACCATTTTGGATACCGATTGGGGACGAGCTTTGGTGGTTTATTAATCTTAAAAATCCGAATTCTTTCAAACATAGTGAGGAATTCGGATTTTAGTTTTATTGATTGATGATTGTTGTAAAAGCTTTTAGAGATTATATTCTGATCTGTGTTTCTCATGTTCCTTTTATGTCAAGTTTCCGTCAGTTAGTCTGAAAGAACTTTCATTCTTATCCTTAAATAGTGGATTTTTGGAACTATGACCAGAATCTCCGAAAATATTGAAAACGCTTTCTAACGGATATATAATATATTTAGAGGAAAAAATCATTATGGTATGTGTAGCAAGAGGAGGATAGTGATGACAGAGTTACGATTGAATCATTTGTATAAACGTTATCTGAATAGTACTTTTTACTCAGTGGAGGATTTTGATCTACAGATTCAAGATCAGGAATTTATTGTTTTTGTAGGACCATCTGGTTGTGGAAAATCGACAACTTTGAGGATGATTGCTGGTTTAGAGGATATTACAGAAGGGGAGCTTTATATTGGAGATAAGTTAGTCAATGATATTGCTCCTAAAGATCGAGATATTGCTATGGTTTTTCAAAATTATGCTCTTTACCCACATATGACCGTTTATGAAAATATGGCATTTGGTTTAAAATTGCGAAAATATACCAAGGAAGATATTGATCAGCGTGTAAAAGAGGCGGCAGATATTTTAGGACTAAAGGAATTTTTAAATCGTAAACCTGCAGATTTATCTGGTGGTCAGCGTCAAAGGGTTGCCATGGGAAGAGCCATTGTACGTGATGCGAAGGTTTTCTTGATGGATGAGCCATTATCGAATTTGGATGCGAAGTTAAGAGTTTCTATGAGAGCGGAGATTGCTAAAATTCATAAACGGATTGGAGCAACTACAATCTATGTTACGCATGATCAGACAGAAGCGATGACTTTGGCGGATAGAATTGTTATTATGAGTGCTACAAAAAATAAAGAGGGTACAGGAACGATTGGAAAAATTGAGCAAGTTGGGACACCGCAAGAACTTTATAATGAACCTGCAAATATGTTTGTTGCAGGATTTATTGGAAGCCCAGCTATGAACTTCTTTACAGTACGAGTTTCAAATGGAGTTATTTCGGATGACAAACAATTGAAGTTAGCTTTACCTGAGGGGATTGAGAAGATGTTGAAAGCCCAAGGACAATTAGATAAACAGATGATTTTTGGAATTAGACCAGAGGCAATTTCATCTGATCCAATTGCTTTGGATACTTTCAATCAAGCTGTTGTTGAAGCCGAAGTGGTTGTTGCAGAATTGTTGGGAAGTGACTCGATTCTATATTGTAAGGTAGGAGAACAGGAATTTGCAGCACGGGTGGACGCAGCTAATCATGTTGTAGCCGGTCAAAAGGTATCTCTAGCTTTTAATGTGAGTAAAGGGCACTTCTTTGACTTTGAAACAGGTAGTCGTATATCGAACTAGTCAGAAAGGTGGTGAGACATGTTGAGAGATGAAAAAAAAACACTTTTTAAAGAGCAAGTGACTGGAGGAATTATTGTTTCTTGTCAAGCTTTGCCAGGAGAACCATTATATCGAAAGGAAGGGGGAGTTATTCCTTTACTGGCGCGTGCTGCCCAAGAAGGTGGAGCATGTGCTTTAAGAGCGAATAGTGTAAGGGATATTCAGGAAATTAAGAGAGTATCAAATCTCCCCATCATTGGAATTATTAAGCGTGATTATCCTCCGCAGGAACCATTCATTACGGCAACTATGAGAGAGGTAGATGAACTAGCTCAGTTAAATATTGAGGTGATTGCATTAGATTGTACCCATCGGGATCGTCATGATGGACGCCCCTTGCATGAATTTTTAAAGGAAATTCAAGAAAAATATCCAGATCAGTTGTGGATGGCAGATGTGTCCACGTTAGAAGAGGGACGAGCTGCAGCTGAAGCGGGAATTGATTTTATTGGAACTACTTTATCAGGTTACACCTCCTATAGTCGGCAAGAAGATGGTCCTGATTTTGAACTTATCCAACAATTGGTTGAGGACGGATTTGATGTGATTGCTGAAGGTAAAATTCATAGTCCTGAACAAGCAAAGCAAGTTCATGATTTAGGAGTTGTTAGCTTAGTGGTTGGTGGGGCTATTACCCGGCCTAAAGAGATTACGGAACGATTTGTTGCTGCAATTCAAGCAGATAGAAAGTAGGTTGTTTATGAAAATTCAAAAGATATTGGCAGGAGTTGTTACAACATCAGCAGTTATTATTTTAACAGCGTGTGGTTCTTCGGCACAAGGAGGAAAAGATGCAAGTCAGGCAGAAGGAAAAACAGAAATTACTTGGTGGGCTTTCCCTGTCTTTACACAAGAAAAAGCTAGTGATGGTGTAGGAACCTATGAGAAACAATTGATTGAGGCATTTGAAGCTAAGCATCCGGATGTAAAGGTTAATCTTGAGACAATTGATTTTAAGTCTGGACCTGAGAAAATTACAACAGCTATTGAGGCAGGAACAGCTCCAGATGTATTGTTTGATGCCCCAGGTCGGATTATTCAGTATGGTAAAAATGGAAAATTGGAAAATTTAAATGATCTGTTTACCAAGGAGTTTGAGGCAGATATTGCAACGCCAGAGATTCTTCAGGCTAGTAAAGCTGGAGATACAGCTTATATGTATCCAATTAGCTCAGCTCCATTTTATATGGCCTTTAATAAAGAAATGTTGACAGAGGCGGGGGTTTTAGATTTAGTAAAAGAAGGTTGGACAACGGATGACTTTGAAAAAGTTCTGAAAGCTTTAAAAGAGAAAGGCTATCAACCGGGATCCTTATTCAGTAATGGTCAAGGTGGAGATCAAGGAACACGAGCTTTTCTAGCTAATATTGGTGGAGGTTCTGTGACTGATCCAGAAGTGACTCGTTATACAACAGACAGTCCAGAATTTGTTAAGGCTTTGGAGACAGCTCAAAACTGGTTAGATAAGGGATATTTGGCAAATGGATCTCAATTTGATGGGGGAACAGATATTCAGAACTTTGCGAATGGGCAAACTTCCTATACTCTTTTGTGGACACCAGCACAACAAGGAATTCAAGAGAAATTGCTAAAAGCAAGTGGGGTAGAGGTGGTTGAAATTCCATTCCCAGCTCCAAAAGGGCAACCATCTTTGGAATATCTCGTGAATGGTTTTGCTGTCTTTAAAAATGGAGATTCTCAAAAAGTTAAATACGCTAAGGAATTTGTGCAGTTTATCGCAGATGATAAGGAATGGGGCCCTAAGAATGTTGTTCGAACAGGAGCATTCCCAGTTCGTGTCTCTTATGGAAAACTATATGAAGATGAGAGAATGGACCGCATTAGTTCATGGACACAGTATTATTCACCATATTACAATACAATAGATGGTTTTGCAGAAATGCGTACACTTTGGTTCCCAATGCTGCAAGCTGTGTCAAATGGAGATGAGAAGCCTGCTCAAGCTTTGAAAGACTTTACGAAGAAAGCAAATGAAACTATTCATGAATAGTGGTTATTGATATCCTCTCCTCACAGTGAGGAGAGGACATTTTTGAAGGGAGGCTACTTGTGAAATTATCGAAACTTCGTCTGCAGGAGACGCTTGTTGCCTACAGTTTTCTTGCTCCAATTTTATTGTTCTTTATTTGTTTTGTACTGGCGCCGATGATTATGGGGTTTGTAACAAGTTTTTTTGATTATTCAATGACACGATTTGAATTTATTGGATTTGCAAACTATGCTCGTTTATTTCAAGATTCTGTTTTTTTGAAATCTTTGGTGAATACATTATTAATTGTAATTGGTTCAGTACCTATTGTAGTATTCTTTTCATTATTTGTTGCTTCGCAAACATATCAGCAGCATGTCATTACCCGTTCTTTTTATCGATTTGTTTTTTTCTTACCAGTCGTGACCGGGAGTGTTGCAGTTACCGTTGTATGGAAGTGGATTTATGATCCTCTATCAGGTATTTTAAATTTCGTATTGAAATCATCCCATCTTATTGAACAAAATATTTCCTGGCTAGGAGATAAACAGTGGGCTTTATTAGCCATTATTATCATTTTATTAACGACATCTGTTGGTCAGCCGATTATTTTATACATTGCAGCGATGGGAAATATTGATAACTCTTTAGTTGAAGCGGCTAGAGTAGATGGTGCAACAGAATCTCAAGTTTTTTGGAATGTGAAATGGCCTAGCTTGCTTCCGACAACTTTGTATATTGCGATTATTACAACCATTAATTCATTTCAGTGTTTTGCTTTGATACAATTGCTAACTTCTGGAGGTCCTAATTATGCAACTAGTACCTTAATGTATTATTTATACGAAAAAGCTTTTCAATTAACAGAGTATGGTTATGCAAATACAATTGGTGTTATTTTAGCTCTAATCATTGCTCTTGTCAGCTTTGTTCAGTTAAGATTATTTGGAAATGAAGTGGATTATTAGGAGGAATGAAGATGAAGAATCGTATAAATGTATTTAAGATTTCCTCGACTGTTGTATTGTTAGCTTTAACTTTATTTTTTATTTTTCCTTTTTATTGGATTTTAACGGGTGCTTTTAAAGCACAGCCAGATACGATTGTAATACCTCCACAATGGTGGCCTGCACAACCTACTTGGGAAAATTTTGAACAGTTACTTATTCAAAATCCTGCTGTTCGCTGGCTATGGAATTCCATTTTTATATCTGCAGCTACAATGTTATTAGTTTGTGTAACATCATCATTGGCAGGATATGTATTGGCTAAAAAACGTTTTTATGGACAGAAATGGTTATTTCTTTTATTTGTTGCCTCAATGGCATTACCAAAGCAGGTTATTCTGGTTCCCTTAGTACGAATTGTCAATTTCCTAGGAATTCATGATAGTTTGGCAGCTGTAATTTTACCCTTAGTTGGCTGGCCTTTTGGAGTTTTTCTAATGAAGCAATTTAGTGAAAACATCCCAACAGAATTGCTTGAATCAGCTAAAATTGATGGTTGTGGTGAGTTATCGACTTTTTGGAATGTAGCTTTTCCAATTGTGAAGCCAGGTTTTGCAGCCCTAGCCATTTTTACCTTCATCAATACCTGGAATGACTATTTTATGCAACTTGTAATGTTAACTTCTAGAGAAAATTTGACAATTTCTTTGGGAGTTGCTACGATGCAGGCGGAGATGGCTACAAATTATGGAGTCATTATGGCAGGAGCAGCTTTAGCTTCTGTACCTATTGTAGTAGTTTTCCTTGTATTCCAGAAATCTTTTACACAAGGGATTACAATGGGTGCTGTGAAAGGATGATGGCATGAATCGGAAAACATGGACAGGTCTTTTTCGTTTAGATCATTGGTGGTGGCTGCGAGCTAATCAAATTTTTCATATGTTATTATTAAATTTTTGTTGGCTTTTAGGATCTTTACCAATCATTACTTGGGGAATTACCCGTCTTGCTTTAGTAAGAAGTTTACAAACATGGAATCCTCAGGAAATAACAGAAGTATGGAATCCTTTTTTATCAATGGCTAGAGAGAGATGGAGACGGGGATTCTTATTAGGAGGACTTGATCTATTTCTTCGATTGCTTTGTATAGGATGTTTTTGGATTGTGTTGCCGCAAACAGCTCCTATTTTTCTTCTATGGAAAATTACATTAATACCAATTTACTTATGGATAGATTTATTTTTCTTTTATGCCTATCCTTTAGTAGCTATGGGATTTTGGGGGTGGTATCCTATATGTAGGCAGATTACAGAGCAATTGGTAAGGTATCCTGTACGAAATATAGTGTTGTTAAGTATCCCGTTTTTAGTGGCTTTTTGCTGCTTGAGTCACGGAGTTAGTCTAGTTCTCTATATATTCTTTCAATGTACAATTGGACAAGTTTTATGGGCTTGGCTACAGGTATGGGCTACGGGAAATATAGTATTAGGTGAGAATGGAGAAAGCTTGAATGAGTTTGTTAAAATATAAAGGAATTATTCCTGCTTTATATGCTTGCTATGATGAACAGGGGGAAGTAGATTCAGTAAGAGTTCAAAACCTAGTTAGATATTATATGCAGCAAGGAGTCCGAGGAATTTATGTTAATGGTTCCTCTGGAGAATGTATTTACCAAAGTGTGGATGATCGAAAAAAAATCATCGAAGCTGTTATGGAAGTAGCAGATTCTTCTTTAACAGTTATTAATCATGTTGCTTGTAACAATACTAAAGATAGTGTAGAGTTGGCAAAACATTCTGAAAAACTCGGAGTAGATGCTATTGCAGCTATTCCACCGATTTATTTTAAATTATCAGAAGAAGCTATTGCAGTTTATTGGAATACTATTAGTAAGGCAGCAGCAAAAACTGATTTTATTTTATATAATATTCCGCAGTTAGCAGGTGTGGCTTTAACTAAAAATTTGTATGAGAGAATGTTAGAAAATCCTTGTGTGATAGGTGTGAAAAATTCTTCTTTATCTGTTCAAGATATTCAGTTGTTTTCTCAAATAGGGGGAGAAGGAAGAATTGTTTTTAACGGACCAGATGAGCAATATTTGGCTGGTAGAGTGATGGGGGCTGAAGCAGGAATTGGTGGTACTTATGGGCTTATGCCAGATTTATTTGTGAAATTAGAATCTTTGATTCGAGGTAACCAGTTAGTAGAAGCTAGAGTATTGCAGGAAAAGATTAATGAAGTGATTACATTATTAACCAGTGGTAGAAGTCATTTATATGCTTTAGCTAAGGAGATTCTATTTCGTAAAGAGGGTTTACGATTAGGTACTGTGAGAGAGCCGCTTCCTCCTTTTCAGAAGGAAGATGAGAACTTGGTAAATCAGATAATTACATTACTTCTAGAAATTGAATCCACGTTGTTATAGTGAAAACATCTATAGAATTTTATTTGAAGGAGAGGCCATCATGCAAATTATAGGGATTGATATAGGTGGGACAACGATTAAAGCAGATATTTATGATGATCAAGGAAAATCTCATGGGGCTTTTAGGGAAGAAAAAACAGAGATTGATAAGGAGAAGGGGACGAATGGGATTGTTAGACAAATTCTTGGAATAGTAGCAGATTACCAAAAGAGCATTCGATTAGATGGTATTGCTATTTCAACAGCAGGAGTTGTAGATTCTAATAAAAAGGAAATTCTTTATGCTGGACCTAGCATCCCAGCTTATCAAGGAGTTAACTTTTGTAAAGAGATAGGAGAGAAGCTTGGACTTCCTGTTACGGTTGAGAATGATGTTAATTGTGCGGTTTTAGCAGAAGCTTGGTTGGGGGAAGCTAAAGGGAAAAAGGATGTGGTCATGGTGACTATAGGTACTGGAATTGGTGGTGGTATTCTTCAGTCTGGTCATTTGGTAAGAGGTGCTACATTTATGGGAGGAGAAATAGGCTATCTTCCAGTAGGAGATCTAACTTGGCAGGACTTAGCATCTACTAGTGCACTGGTTCAGAATTATGAAATGCGCATGGGTATGGAAGGGTTAGATGGGAAAGATATATGTCATGCTGTCGATCAGGAGGATTCTGAAGCTTTAGCAGTGTTTGATGAGTTTATAAATCATTTAGCGACAGGGTTGTTAATATTATCTTATTCACTAAATCCAGAGATTTTGTTAATTGGTGGTGGTATTTCAGTTCGCTCTGACTTAATCTTACCGCGTCTGAAAAAAGTAATGAGAGATAGAATCCAAAACGTTCGTTTTCTCCCATCTGTGATTACGAAAGCTTCTTTGGGAAATGAAGCTGGTCGTTTAGGTGCCGTTAAGCACTTTCTTAATTGCTATGAGTAGAATAGGGTGATTTGAGGACAAATAATTGAAAACGCTTTATTTTTTCTCTATACTAAGTATATGAGGGAGGGAGGAAGCGTGTGAAATATTTACCCATAAAAAGAATGATTGAACTTCATTATGATGAATTGACAAATACAGAACAGGATATTGCTGATTTTTTTCTGGACTCCAAACAATCATTAAAATTTTTACGAGCTCAGTGCTTAGCGAAGCACTTACATGTTTCAGAATCTAGCTTGACACGATTCGCTCAAAAATGTGGTTTCTCAGGTTATCGTGAATTTATTTATCAACTGAAGGAACAGCAAGAACAGATGGAAGCTACCTTTAATCCCACGTTATCGGTTACAACGATGCGAATTTTATCAGATTATGAACAGATTCTTGATGCTAGTCAGTCCTTATTATCGGAAGTTCAAATTGATTGGATGATTCATCACTTGGAACAAGCGAAACGAGTTTATTTTTATGGAAAAGGCTTCTCGGGATTAGTTGCTAGAGAATTTAGCATCCGTTTTTTACGTTTAGGGCTTGTAGCGGAGGCTATTATACATGATGATATGCTTCACTGGGTAGACGGAATCATTGATAAAAGTTGTTTGGTGATTGGTTTGTCTGTTTCTGGTGAGACAAAATCGGTTCGTTTAGCTTTAGAAAAGGCTAAAAAGAAAGGAGCTAGTACCTGTTTAATGACAACTCAATATCATCAGTTGGATTATGTTGATTGTTTTTTTAGAGTGGCTTCGACACGTCATTTGAATTATGGGAATCGTATTTCTCCCCAATTACCATTGTCTATTGCTTTAGATGTTGTGTTTGCTTATTTTTTGGAATATGGAGAAAGAGAAAAAAAGCAAGCTTTGTATGAGCGTTCTCTTATTCCTAGCAATGATCAGTTTTTAGATATGTAAAGTATAATAGATTTATTTTTTTAAGAGAATACTTTTAAAAGTTATACAAATTTTGAACATAAGAATTTATTGCCTATTTGTCAAGGTCTGTGGAGTTTTTGGAAATTGGCAGTGTACGAGTCTTAGTATAGCCCCTTTTTCTCTATGAGGAGGGGCTTTTTAGTTAAGTGAGCAATGTAATCGCTTTTTGTGCAACCCAACGTCAACGTTTTAATGGGAGAACCATTCCAGAATTTTTTTAGTCTATTACAGGAAAAATTTCGAGATCATTTATGGCAACTTTGGAAGAAGGGCGGGAGTGCAAGCATCTCAAAGCTAGTGCAGATTTTATGAGAACAACTTTATCCGATCATAGCTCTTATATTCTAGATTTATTGGAAGTTGGAATCGGCGTCAGTGCTGAGGGCAGGATACATACTCCATAGGAGCCAAATTGATTCAGATACGTGACCGATGTAAATAACCCAGCGATTTGTGGAGGAATTAGAGAAATTCTAAAAGTAGCGAAAAGATTTTTTACTTGAGAAAAATGAGGTTTGCATCTGTCAAACGGGATACTCTTAAAAACTACGTTGTATATGCTATAATGAATTTAGGGAGATGAAAGTAGTATATGACGAAAGATAGAGATATAGAACTAAAGAAGAAAATTGGGAATAAGATTCGTAGCCTTCGACTCAATAAAGATTTGACACAAGCGGATGTTTGTGGAGACGAAGCTGAATTAACAATTAGACAGCTGGCTCGGATTGAGAATGGCTACGTTTTTCCATCCCTTTCGAAATTAGTCTTTTTAGCTCAAAAATTGAAGGTTCCTGTTCAACAAATCGTAGCTGTAGAAGAAATTGAAATCCCTAAGCGTTATTTGGAATTAAAGCACAAATTAGTCCACTCACATACCTACGGGGATGAGAAACGCATGTCTCTCCATCAGGAGATGTTTGATGAAATTTATGAAAACTTTTACGATAGTCTTCCGGAAGATGAACAGTTGTTGGTCGAAGTTTTACAAGTTCAGTTAGATGTCTATGGTAGTAAAGATGTGACCTTCGCTCTCAGCTTACTTGAAGAATATTTTCACCAAATTTTGAAAAAGAAGAAATATAGTTATAATGATCTTTTGATTATAAATTTATATTTCTTTTGTTGTGCTATTGGTTTAGAAGATAAAAGCTACTTTGATGAGTTAGCTCAAAAAGTGATAGAGTATATCGATTACAGTAATACTGAGCGGATCTATCTATTGGAGAGAATTTTGTTGGGAATCTTGGTGCAAGTAAACTCTGAGGATTATTTAACGTATACAAAGGTGTTTCGTGAAATTACTGAAAGTATAAATAGTTTTCAACACAAGCCTCTTATATATACATTCGAAGCTAAGTATTACTTACAAGTCGAGGGAGATCACGAGAAATGTGAATTATCTTATAATAAGGCGATTGAGTTTGCGAAAATGCTCAATGATGATGTATTGGTCGAGAATCTCATAAAAGAAAAAGAAACGGATTTAGTAACCTGACATTTATGTCATGTTACTTTTTTGATGTTTCAGTTACAATAGAACTATAAAGAAAGCGATTACAACTCTTGGAAATGAGTGATAAATGATGTTACTGGCCACAGCTCTTTTATCAACAATGTTTTGGCTATTTAAATAGTAAGTTTGGATAAAGCAAACAATAGATGGCGAATTTTTGAATTATAAATTCTGAATAACTGATATGTAATTTGATTAGAAAGTGAGGTTTCCAGTATGACTACCATTATTACTTCAAAAAATATTGTTAAGAAATTTGGTACAAAAGTTGCCCTAAATAAGATAAGTTTTGATATCCATGAAGGAGAGATATTTGGTTTTTTGGGTCCATCAGGTTCGGGAAAAACAACCATGATCAATATTCTGACCGGTCAACTACTGCAAGATGCTGGGAACGCTCAGTTATTTGGAAAACATTCACATACATTATTACCTTTGGATCTTGAAAAGATTGGTATTGTAAGTGATAAGAGTGGTTTTTATGAAAAACTCTCACTTGAAAAAATCTCTTGCTTTATGCGAAATTACATGGAGTTCATAAAGGAAAGGTTCAGGATTTACTGGAAGCAGTAGGCTTACTAGAAAGTAAGGCTGTCTTGGCAGAAGATTTATCCACAGGTATGAAGCAACGGATGTTGTTAGCGCGTGCTCTTATCAATCAACCTAAAGCTTTATTTTTAGATGAACCAACTAGCGGCTTAGATCCCACTACTTCAAAGTCTATTCATGACTTACTTCTTCGTTTAAAGGAGAATGGTACAGCTATCTTTTTAACAACTCATGATATGCATGAAGCAACTTTACTGTGTGATCATTTAGCTTTACTGAATCAAGGGAAACTAATTGAAAAAGGGAAACCAGCTGATATTATTCAAAAATACAATGTTAATAAGCGTTTACGAGTGACATACCTAGATTATCAAGAGGAAATTATTTCTTTCTCAGATTTAGTGAATCTCGATACAGGGAATGTGATTGCGATTCATTCTTGTGAACCGACTTTGGAAGATATTTTTATCAAGTTAACGGGGGAAAAACTAAATGTTTAATCGATTGAAAGCTTTGATTTGGCTAAGAAGCCAAGTTATTATTAGCAATAAAAACGTACTAGTTTAAGTGTTAATGCCCTACGGTTTACTTTTTCTTTATAAAAATTTCATGAATTTAGATGAATCACAAGGGCTTGATTTAATGTTTATTTGTCTCTCAACAGCGATTGCGATGTCTGTAGGTAGTACTGTTTCCACAATGATTGCAGAGGAAAAAGAAAAGAACAATTTAAAAACACTTTTGTTGAGTGGAGTACATCCTCTAGAATATTTACTTTCAGTTTTGTTATATCCTATATTAATCGTTATTATCAATATGATTTTATTTCCAATTTTGGCAGATGCTGATATTTCCACAATGTATGTGGAGTATGGAGTAGTGGTTATGTTCACCGCAATGGTGGTTATCTTACTAAACCTTTATATAGCAGCTGTCTCAGCAACTCAATCAAAAGCTCAAATGAATGGACTACCAATTATGTTGATGATTGCAATGGGACCTATCCTATCTCAAATGAATGATGATGTGGCAGAATTTATTCAGTATACATTTCTGGGAGCTTATACAGATTTATTTACCAAATCTGATTTTAGCTTGAAAAGTAGTTCCTTTCATGTGCTAATTATTTGGGTTCTTGGATTAATAGCTCTCACATTTATTGCCCTTAATTTTAATAAACATTCGAAATTAAAGAGTGAGTTTATAAAATTGAGAAGAGTTGAAAGAATAGAGGAGAAAAACGTTTAGATACATCAGTATTCCAGCTTGACGGATTGGATGGCATTGGTTTTTATGAAATATTTGGTCGTTTTTAGATTAGATAGCTAATTTAATGTAGAAAAGGGGAACAATGTGGCAGGAGCATTTCCTATAGTTTTTGCTGTTGGTATATACGATTATTGTAAGTAAATAATCTTTCCAAAACAGAAAGTGGAGTATCTATGATGCTAATCTTTGTTGCGGGTGGAGGTCTTGTAGCTACTTATTTTTTAGGCCTTATAGAAGTTGGATTTGTAGGGGCTTGGATTCTGAAGCATTAAAGGGCTTTAAAATTTTATTTAGAAAATGATCGGATTTTTAATTTTCTATCCTATTACGATTAAGGTAAGCACGAAATTATTAGTATTTGGCTAATCTCCTCTGAAATTTTCTAAGGGAACCGTCTTCAATGTAGGCGGTTTTTCTTTGTTCAGTTGACGGTGGATATTGTAAAAAACAGATAAAATGGAGTATAATAACAGATATGAGAGTAGTAGCAGGAAAGTATGGTGGGCGACCACTTAAGACCCTGGCTGGGCAAACAACTCGGCCGACAACAGATAAGGTAAAAGGGGCCATTTTCAGTATGATCGGTCCCTATTTTGATGGGGGCCGGGTTTTGGATTTGTATGCCGGTTCGGGCTCTTTAGCCATTGAAGCTATTTCACGTGGGATGGATCAGGCTGTCCTTGTTGAAAAGGATCGTCGTGCTCAGGCTATAGTAGCAGCCAATATTGAGATGACCAAGGAGGCTTCTCGTTTTCAGTTGCTGAAGATGGAGGCTAAGCGTGCCTTAGTTCAGCTGAACCAGTCCTTTGATTTGGTCTTATTGGATCCTCCCTATGCCAAGGAGACCATTGTGCAGACAGTTTTAGAGTTAGAACAGCGGGAACTCCTGGCTTCTGGTGCTCTAATTGTTTGTGAAACAGATAAGGGAGTTGATCTTCCTGATTCCATAGGAGCGAATTATAAGTGGAAAGAGAAAGTCTACGGAATTTCAAAGGTAACCATTTATGAAAGTCAATAAAGGGTTATATGCTGGTTCGTTCGATCCTCTAACCAAGGGACATATGGATATCATAGGACGAGCTGCTGCTTTGGTAGAGGTCCTTTATGTAGGAATTTTTGTGAATCCGAATAAGGCAGGATTTTTTACGATGGAAGAACGATTCCAAGTTCTACAAGAGTCTTTGGATAATTTCCCTAATGTAGAAATTATTCTTGTTGAAGATCGACTTTTGGCGGATGTTGCGAGAGAGTTAGAAATCGATGTTCTTTTCCGAGGTTTACGAAATTCAGAGGATTTTGGTTATGAGGCCAATATGGATTATTTTAATCGCCGCTTGACACAGGGACTTGAAACCCTTTATTTGATGGCTAAACCCGATTTGGCTCCTATTAGCTCTAGTCGTATGCGGGAACTGATTCATTTTAAGCGAGATATTTCAGATTATGTACCGACCCCGGTGCTTGGAATGGTGTTGAAGAAATATGAAAACGAAAAATAAATATAGGAAACTTTGGCTACTCCCTTTATTACTTGTAGGCTTACTGATTGTCTCCTTTTGGATTCCGCTACCTTACTATATTGAGGTTCCGGGTGGCTCAGATGCTGTTAGCTCTGTTTTACGGGTAAACAAGGAAGAAGATCAAGCGGATGGAGAATACCAGTTTGTGACGATTGGGGTGATTCGAGCCAACCTCCCCTTAATGCTATATGCGGGTCTTACCCCTTATACGGATATCATTCCAGCAGCCGATTTGACGGGTGGTGCTAGTGATGAAGAGTATCAACGGATTAATCAATTTTATATGCAAACGTCTCAAAATTTCGCCAAATATCAAGGTTTAACCAAGGCTAAAAAAGAGATTGACATGAAGTTTTTAGGGGTTTATGTTTTGAGTCTGACGGAGGATTCCACTTTTAAAAATATTCTGCATCTCGGTGATACGGTGACTGGTGTTAATGGTAAAACTTTCAAAAGTTCTCAAGAGTTGATTGATTATGTTGGTAAATTGAAAATTGGCGATGAAGTTAGCGTAGAGTTTGAAGATCAGGGAGACAAACGTTCTGAACAGGGGAAAATTATTAAGCTAGAGAATGGAAAAAATGGAATTGGGATTGGTCTGATTGACCGGACAGAGGTTCAAAGTGATATCCCTATTGAATTTTCAACCGAAGGTATTGGAGGTCCTAGTGCTGGACTGATGTTCTCTTTAGCGATTTATACTCAACTTGCAGATCCAGACTTACGTGATGGACGTGTTATTGCAGGAACAGGTACCATTAGTGAGGATGGGAAGGTTGGTGAGATTGGTGGAGCAGATAAGAAAGTAGTTGCGGCTCATGAAGCAGGTGCCGAAATCTTCTTTGTTCCAGACAATCCCCTAACAGACGAAGAAAAGAAGGCTAATCCGGAGGCCAAATCCAATGCGGAAGAAGCCAAGGAAACCGCTAAGGAATTAGGGACATCTATGAAGATTGTTCCTGTTAAAACTCTCGATGATGCTATCAAGTATTTAGAAGATACCAAAGGGAAGGACTAAAGGAGGAGCTTATGCGTAAGGATATTGATCCAGAACTCTATAATTACAATCGCTTTCCAGGACCTCAGTTTATAAGGAGAGGAGATCTTGTAGAAGCGGATGAATTATTGTTTACGCTGTTGACGGACCATAAAGCTGCTTTTGATCCGGAACGCTTTAGTCAACGATTTTCTCATTTATTATTGAAATTTGATTTTATCGTCGGAGATTGGAGTAATGATCAATTGCGCTTGAAAGGATTTTATCGTGATAAGCGAGCAGATCAGGGGTGGTCTAAGATTTCTCGGTTGGAAGATTATCTATTGGAATACTGTAGTTTTGGGGCACCCTATTTTGTACTAGAAAATGCCCATCCTGTTTATCCATCCAAATCCAAAAAAAAGCCAAGGGAATGGCGGGATAAGCGGTCACAGGCCCAAAAGGATTCTTACCGACCTCGGAAAAAAACAGGTAATCGTCACTTCTCCATTCGTAAAAAACAGGAAGGTGGATAATCTGTGAGCAAGCTTCTGCAGTCGCGGATATTTTGGATTTGGTTAGTGATAGTCTATGCTGTGGTCATCCTAATAGTTTGTTTTAGTCCACAAAATCCGAATCCAGCTTTACCTACACCGGGTGTCTTTTATCGGGAGCGATTAGCTTTTCTATTTATTCCCTTCAACAGTTTTTGGAATTTAGGTCAGGCTACCAGCTTACTACATGCTGTCAAGATTATTGTCCAAAATATCATGAATGTTTTTTTACTCTATCCCCTAGTGTTGGGATGTTTAATCTTGAAGCCTTTCCTAAGAACAGCTAAAGGAGCGTTACTCTTAGGATTCTTATTTTCTTTGTCCATTGAGTTGCCCCAGTTGTTGGTGGATTATCTTTGGGATTTTAACCGAGTCTTTGAGATTGATGATCTCTGGACCAATACGCTTGGTGCTTACCTAGCCTATCGAACGTATTTATTTTTAGATGAAAGAAAAATGAGACCATAATAACCAAATCAGGCAGGCATCATGTAAAAAGGGAAGAAAGGGCAAAGCTCCCTTTCTTTTTTTGCTCCAATAATCGATTAAAGCGAGACAGGAAGCAAGTTGGAGGATGATAAGCAAGGCATTGAGGGGAAGTAGTAGGCTTAGACTTGCTAGATAGGCCCAGTCACCTGCCCCTATCCCCCAAGGGAAGATATAAAAAATGAGCATGCAGAGGAGGAAGAAAGGGGAATACTGCAGTCCTAGTATTAGGGTTAGGAAACAGTGAGGGATACTCCAGAAGCAAAGGGGAAAGGAGCAGGACTTACGATCGAAGTGACTGAGCATAAGACTCATAAATAGGAAGAGAGTCCAGGAAGGGCTTAGCCAGTTTTGCCAACACGAGTAGGCTAAGATTCCCCCTTGTATTTCATTTGCTAGATTGGATAAGGGAATTGCTGACTGACAGTTACGGCAGTTTCCTCGTAGGTAGATGTAGGAAAGGATGGGGATTAAGTCCCACCAGTTTAAGGGAGTCATACAGGTCTGGCAATGGCTAGGAGGATAGAGGATAGACTTGGGATAGCGATCGGCCCAAGCGGTTAAAAAAGAAGCTATACTGCTACCCAGGATGAAGATTACGAAACTTGTCATATTTCTTTATTCGAAAAGTACCAGCAAATCTTGCGAGGGGGATTAAATTATAGTAGACTAAGCCTATGAAAAATTTTTATGATGTTCAGCAATTTTTGAAGGGCTATGGCCTCGTAATTTATATGGGCAAACGACTCTATGATATTGAGCTGGCACAAATAGAGTTGGAACGTCTCTATGATGCTGGTATTATGGACCGCTTGGATTATATTCAGGCTCAACTGGTTTTAAAAAAAGAACATCAGGAAGAACTAGCTTATCTTGAAGAAAAGGAGAAGAGAGACAAATGATTGGTTTTTTAATAGTACTACTTGGATTTTTAGCTTGGATGGGTTTTAATTATTGGCGCTTACGTCGTGCAGCTAATTTGGTAGAAAATGCGGAATTTGCGGCTATGATTCGTAGTAGTCAACTGATTGATGTTCGTGAACCTGAGGCATTTCGTAAGAAGCATATTTTAGGAGCTCGCAATATCCCCGCTAATCAAATCAAACAGAGCTTGGCTGCTTTGTCCAAAACAAAGCCGATTTTGCTCTATGACAATAACCGGGGTCCATCAGTGACCAATACTATTTTCTACCTTCACAAGCAAGGATATCGGAACCTTTATTTATTGGCCGGAGGCCTTGAAGCATGGAATGGAAAAGTAAAGGAAAATATGAATTGATAGGAAAGAGGGGGATCCCTCTTTTTTAGTTTCGTTGGGAAAACCCTTTCTCAATAGGCATGGCTTGTCACTAAATTTTATTTCATGTATAATATTCTGGATAAACTATAAAGATTTGAGGAAATCATGTCAACATTAAGAAAAGATATCCGTAACGTCGCAATCATTGCCCACGTTGACCACGGGAAAACAACCTTGGTGGATGAGTTATTAAAACAATCAGAAACATTGGATGCACGGACTGAATTGTCTGAGCGCGCTATGGACTCCAACGATCTTGAAAAAGAGCGTGGAATTACCATCCTTGCTAAAAATACGGCTGTTGCTTATGACGGTGTTCGTATCAACATTATGGACACACCAGGTCACGCGGACTTTGGTGGAGAAGTTGAACGGATTATGAAAATGGTTGACGGTGTTGTTTTGGTTGTGGATGCCTATGAAGGAACCATGCCTCAAACCCGTTTCGTTTTGAAAAAAGCCTTAGAACAAAACTTGACGCCAATCGTGGTGGTTAATAAAATCGATAAACCTTCTGCTCGTCCAGCTGAAGTTGTAGATGAAGTTTTGGAACTCTTTATTGAGTTGGGTGCGGATGATGACCAATTGGAGTTTCCAGTGGTGTATGCTTCTGCGATCAATGGAACTTCTTCTTTGTCTGATGATCCAGCAGATCAGGAGAAAACGATGGCTCCGATCTTTGATACGATTATCGATCACATTCCTGCACCAGTTGATAATTCAGAAGAACCCCTTCAATTCCAAGTTTCCTTGTTGGATTATAACGACTTTGTTGGTCGTATCGGAATTGGTCGCGTTTTCCGTGGACAAATTAAGGTTGGAGATCAGGTTACCTTATCCAAATTGGATGGAACAACGAAGAACTTCCGTGTAACCAAACTCTTTGGTTTCTTTGGACTGGAGCGTCGTGAGATTACAGAAGCAAAAGCTGGAGATTTGATTGCTGTATCTGGTATGGAAGATATCTTTGTGGGTGAGACCATTACACCAGTTGATGCAGTTGAACCACTTCCAGTTCTTCGAATTGATGAGCCAACTCTTCAAATGACTTTCTTGGTTAACAATTCACCATTTGCTGGTCGTGAAGGTAAATGGGTGACGTCTCGTAAAGTAGAGGAGCGCCTCTTGGCTGAATTGCAAACAGACGTATCCCTTCGTGTTGATCCGACTGATTCACCGGACAAGTGGATTGTATCTGGTCGTGGAGAATTGCATTTGTCAATTTTGATTGAAACGATGCGTCGCGAAGGCTATGAGTTGCAAGTATCTCGTCCAGAGGTTATCATCAAAGAAATTGATGGTGTCAAGATGGAGCCATTTGAACGTGTACAAATTGATACTCCAGAAGAATACCAAGGCTCTGTAATCCAAAGTTTATCGGAACGCAAGGGTGAGATGTTGGATATGATTGCGACTGGCAATGGCCAAACTCGTTTGGTCTTCCTAGTACCAGCACGTGGATTGATTGGTTATTCAACTGAGTTCTTGTCTATGACCCGTGGTTATGGAATCATGAACCATACCTTTGATCAATATTTACCTGCCATTGCCGGTGATATTGGAGGTCGCCACCGTGGAGCTCTTGTCTCTATTGATGCTGGTAAAGCAACAACGTATTCAATTATGTCTATTGAAGAGCGGGGAACTATCTTTGTAAATCCAGGTACTGAGGTTTATGAAGGAATGATTATTGGGGAAAATTCACGTGAGAACGATTTGACTGTGAACATTACGAAAGCTAAACAGATGACGAACGTCCGTTCAGCTACTAAGGATCAAACCTCTGTCATTAAAACGCCACGTATCCTCACTTTGGAAGAATCTTTGGAATTCCTCAATGATGATGAGTACATGGAAGTAACCCCTGAATCAATCCGCCTTCGGAAACAAATTCTGAACAAGGCTGAGCGGGAAAAAGCCAATAAGAAAAAGAAATTAGCAGCGGCTGAATAAAAGCCTTTTAGAAGGAGTTCAAAAATATGCTTTACATTATCATTATTATTTTGATTCTGCTATTTTATATTTTTGCTGCTCCTTCAAGCATTAAAGGGACTTTTAATATTGTTAGTCTCGTACTACTCGGAGTCCTTTTGATGATTCTTTTAGGTGTGGGAATCGTTCAATTCTTTCGTATTCCAGGAGAGATTTTTATTTGGGCGGGTATGTTGGCTCTAGCCTATTTCTCCCTTAAGGATTTACGGCGTTTATCTATTAAGGGTGGAGGTAAACCACCGATTCCTATCCCGACAATCAATTGGAATAGGGTTTTCCCTAGGAATCCAAAATAAGCTTTTCCCCAAGTTGTCTAGCAGCTTGGGGAGTTTTTTGCTCGAAAAATGGTAAAATAGACTGTGTTAAGGAGCGAGTATATGATGCAAGTGAATGAATTTACGGGAAAAAATGTATTAGTATTAGGTTTAGCGCGGTCAGGTAGAGCAGTCGCTTTGCTCTTGGATCGGTTTGGAGCTAATGTGACTGTTAATGAAGGGCAGGCCCTAGAGGATAGTCCTCAGGCGCAGGAATTGTTAGAAAAAGGTATTCGAGTAGTAGCGGGGGGGCATCCCTTGGAACTCTTAGATGAGGGATTTGACCTAATGGTTAAAAATCCTGGAATTCCCTATAGCCACCCTATGGTTGTCCGGGCAAAGGAACTTGGATTCCCTATTTGGACTGAAGTAGAAGTGGCTAGTCGTTTGTATCCTCACGCTATTATTGGAATCACTGGTTCTAATGGGAAAACAACGACAACCATGATGGTAGCAGCAATCTTGGAAGAAGCTGGGCGTCAACCAGTTTTGGCGGGTAATATCGGTTACCCAGCTTCTGAAGTTTTACCTGACGTTACAGAAGAGCAGCAGGTGGTGATGGAATTGTCCAGTTTTCAATTGATGGGAGTAGAGAGTTTCCATCCCCATATTGCAGTAATTAATAATATTTTGCCAAGCCATCTAGATTACCATGAATCGTTTGAAGAGTATAGGGATGCTAAATGGGCTATCCAATCTCAAATGACAGCAGATGATTTCCTAATTCTGAATTGGAATCAAGCCCTTAGCCAGGACTTGGCGAAGGAAACACAGGCACAAGTTCTTGCCTTTTCAACTAAGGAAAAGGTTGACGGGGCTTACTTGGACGAGGGGCATTTAGTGTATAAGGGTGAACGGATTATGCCAGCCGTTGAGCTAGGGGTTCCAGGCGAGCACAATATTGAGAATGCCTTAGCAGCAATCTTGGTGGTTAAGCAATTAGGAGTAGAGAACGAAGCTATTACGCGTGCATTATCGACTTTTTCAGGGGTCAAGCATCGTTTGCAGGAAGTTGGCGAAATCAATGGAATCCGTTTCTACAACGATAGCAAGTCCACGAATATTTTAGCGACGCAGAAGGCTTTGTCTGGTTTTGATAATTCCAAGGTCATTTTGATTGCTGGTGGTTTGGATCGGGGGAATGACTTGAGTGAGTTACTTCCGGATATTCACGGACTGAAGGCTATGGTTCTATTAGGGCAAGTCGCTCCTCGTTTAGAAGCCTTAGCTAAAGAAGCAGGGGTCGCAAGCTACCCTGCTTCAGAAGTAGCAGCGGCAACTAACATAGCCTTTGACCTGGCTCAAAAAGGAGATGTTGTTCTCTTCAGTCCAGCTAATGCTAGCTGGGACATGTATAAGAACTTTGAAGAACGAGGGGAAGTCTTCCTAAAAGCAGTGAAGGAGTTAGAATAAGCATGAAAAAAATCGTCTTTACGGGAGGAGGAACAGTGGGTCATGTGACCTTGAACCTGCTTCTGATTCCGAAGTTTATCGCTAACGGGTGGGAAGTCCACTATATTGGGGATCGTAAAGGAATTGAATTTGAGCAATTAGAAAAAAGTGGGTTAAATGTTCAATTCCATTCGATTGCAACGGGAAAATTACGTCGTTATTTCTCTTGGCAGAACCTTTGGGATGTCTTTAAAGTTGCCTGGGGAGTGCTCCAATCCTTCTTTTACCTTTTGAAAATTCGTCCTCAAGCTCTATTTTCTAAGGGAGGGTTTGTATCTGTTCCACCTGTAGTTGCAGCTAAATTACTAGGAATTCCGGTCTACATTCATGAGTCAGACTTGACGATGGGCTTAGCCAATAAAATTGCCTATAAATTTTCGAAGCGTCTCTTCTCGACTTTTCAATTGGAAGGAGAGTATACCCGTGCAGAGCATGTGGGTGCTATTTCCAAGGTGGAAAAGGGGTATCACAACCTCTCAAGTGAGATACAAGAGATGGCTGAAGAACTCTTTGATTCTGAGAAAAAAACTCTCCTTTTTATCGGCGGATCCGGAGGGGCCAAGGTTTTTAATGAGTTTGTGGATCAAAATCGAGAATCTCTTTTGGCTGCCTATAACATTATTAATTTGACAGGGCATAAAGACTTGGAAGAGTCTAGTTCTGGGCTCTATCGTTTAGCTTTTGCGCGTGAAACGTATCGAGATTTATTGGAATTAGCAGACATGGTCATTACAAGGGGGGGATCGAATACCTTGTTTGAACTGGTCGCTTTGGAGAAACTTCATATCATTGTTCCCTTGGGGAAAGAAGCGAGTCGCGGAGATCAGTTGGAAAATGCGGCCTACTTTGAGAAAAAAGGCTACAGTCTGACCATTCAAGAGCCAGATTTAAACTTGGAGACATTACAAGCAACGATTACCCAGGTGCAAGAAAATTCTGAAGCTTTCCAAGATGCTATGGCTCAAAGTGTGGATTTGATTAGTCTGGATGCTTTTTACCAAGTATTAATGAATGAGATTGATAAAGGAGGCCACTGATGTCTGACGAGGATAAAAAAGGTTCCTCTCATCGCGAAGAATGGGAAAGGAGAAACCGAGAATATCAAGCGGCTCAAGATACTGAACGGATTCGGGCAGAACGTGAACGGCAACGGAATATTAATCAGCGTCTAGGTCGGATTGTGGACCCAATGGCTAAAGAAATTTTAGAAGAAGAGCAGAAAGTCCAATCCATTGCCCGCCAGAAACAGGAACAAGTGAATCTGACAGATTCTGCACGTCAAGCCAAAAAAGCAGCTCAGCTTCAAAAACGTCAAGCGCAGCGAGCAAAAAGACAGGCTCAGAAGCAAGCTAAACAAAACCAGCGTCAAGCTCGAAAAATCCAAAAACAAGAGAACCGAGAGCAGACTCGGAAAGCTCGCCGTCATTTAGCTCGGCTAATTCCTGTCTTTCTTTTCTTTATGTTTCTGACAGTCATTTCAGCATATTTTATTAGTCCTTACGGGAAAATGAAGCAGTTCACAGTCTCAGGCAGTGATCATCAGGACCAGTCTAAGGTTATAGCTGCGACGAAGGTGGATGAAAGAGATTATACGATAACAGTTCTGACGAACCGAAAGAATTTTGCGAAGCGTATTCAGAAAGCCAGTCCTTGGGTACGGCAGGTTTCGGTTGGTTACCAGTTTCCAACGACTTTCCCAATCCAAATCGAAGAGTATGCGATTGTTGCTTACCAGATAGAGAATCAGAAAGCTTTTCCGATTTTGGCTAATGGTCAAAAAGTAGATGAAGAAGTTGCGGAACATGAAATGCCAAGCGATGCTATTCGAACTCAATTGGTAGATGAAGAGTTATATCCAACTTTGAGCGAACAGCTATTACAATTAAATCAGGAAGTACGGGAGAATATTCAGGAAATCAAATCGAGTGCCTCTAAAGCCTCAGAAGATTTGGTTACTCTAACGATGAGAGATGGGCATCAGGTTTTGGTTCCATTATCTGAACTGAGCCGGAAATTAACCTACTATCCTTCGATTGTTAAAAACTTGCAAGAGCCCACCATGATTGATATGGAGGCAGGTGCTTACGGGTATCCAATGACTAGTGATGAAAAAACAGCACAAGAATCTGGTTTAGAGATGGCTGTCAATCAAGTCGGAGCCCTCACAACTGTAACTCAAAATTAATAGAAAAAATCTTTTATTTTCGTGTATTTGTGTTATAATGTACGGTGATTAGCACGCTTAAAAGTGTTCAAGTTGATTGAAGATTGTATGAGAAGAGAGGAAGTATGTAATGGCTAGAGATGGCTTCTTTACAGGATTAGATATTGGGACTAGTTCCATCAAGGTGTTGGTCGCCGAATATATCAATGAAGAAATGAATGTCATTGGTGTCAGCAATGCAAAAAGTGCTGGTGTTAAGGATGGAATCGTAGTCGACATCGAAGCTGCAGCCACTGCCATCAAAAAAGCCATTGATCAGGCAGAAGAGAAGGCAGGCATTGCGATTGCAACGGTTAATGTCGGCTTACCTGCAAGTCTTTTGAAAATTGAGCCAACACAAGGTATGATTCCGGTCACCAATGAAACCAAAGAAATTACCGATATGGATGTGGTAAATGTGGTAGAGTCTGCAGTGACTAAGAGCATGAACCCAGATCGTGAGGTTATTACCTTTGTACCAGAAGAGTTTATTGTGGATGGTTTCCAAGGGATTCGAGATCCTCGAGGTATGATGGGGACTCGTTTAGAAATGCGTGGGCTTCTTTATACTGGTCCACGAACTATTCTTCATAATTTACGCAAAACAGTGGAACGGGCAGGTCTGAAATTAGATAATATTGTAATTTCTCCACTTGCTATGAGTAAATCTGTTTTGAATGAAGGTGAACGGGAATTTGGTGCGACTGTTATCGATATGGGAGGCGGTCAAACCACTGTAGCTGCAGTTAAAAATCAAGAGCTTCAGTTTACCCACATCTATCAAGAGGGTGGAGAATACGTTACGAAAGATATTTCCAAGGTATTAAGAACTTCTCAAGCAACTGCAGAAGGATTAAAAATGAATTACGGGGAAGCCTATCCCTCTCTTTCAAGTGCTCATGATAGTTTCCAAGTAGATGTTATTGGTGAAGTAGAACCAGTTGAAGTCACAGAAAAATATTTAGCAGAAATCATTTCTGCTCGTGTTCGTCATATCTTTGATCAGGTTAAGCAAAATCTTGAAAGACATCATTTACTAGACCTCCCAGGAGGGATTGTCATTGTAGGTGGTGGAGCTATTCTACCAGGTATTGTAGAATTGGCACAGGAAATTTTTGAAGTTCCTGTGAAGTTATTTGTACCGAACCAAATTGGAATTCGAAATCCAGCCTTTGCGAATGTTATTTCATTGGCAGAGTATGCAGGAAATATGACTGAAGTGGATCAATTGGCTCAAGCAGCAGTTCATGGCGAATTTACTCGTCCACAACAAGGAACGATTGCATTTCGTCCCAAAGCTGCAGTAGCACCTGTGCAACAGCCACAAGTTCAAGTTAGTCCTGAACCAGTCCAACAACCTCAACCAACACATACGACTCAGGAATTGCCTGAAATAGATGCAGAGATTCCTGTTAAAAAAGAAAATACTACCGGTAAGTTTGGTGATCGGGTCCGCGGACTGTTAAATTCAATGTTTGATTAAGGAGAAACAAGATGTCATTTTCATTTGACGCAGCTGCAGCACAAGGCGCAGTAATTAAAGTAATTGGTGTCGGAGGTGGTGGCGGAAATGCCATTAACCGTATGATTGACGAAGGAGTCGCTGGTGTAGAATTTATCGCAGCGAATACAGATGTTCAAGCTCTAAGCAGTTCTAAGGCAGAAACTGTTATCCAATTGGGTCCAAAATTGACTCGTGGTCTAGGTGCTGGAGGACAACCGGAGGTTGGACGTGAAGCAGCACTTGAAAGTGAAGAAGTCCTAAACGAGGCACTTTCAGGATCTGATATGGTCTTTATTACTGCTGGAATGGGGGGAGGCTCAGGAACAGGTGCAGCCCCTGAAATCGCTCGTATTTCAAAATCGCTAGGTGCTTTGACAGTAGGTGTTGTCACTCGTCCATTCGGTTTTGAGGGAAGTAAACGTGGGAATTTTGCAGTTGAGGGAATTAATCAATTGCGGGAACATGTTGATACACTTTTGATCATCTCTAACAATAATCTTCTTGAAATTGTTGATAAGAAAACACCTTTGATGGAAGCTCTTAGTGAAGCTGATAATGTTCTTCGACAAGGTGTTCAAGGAATTACAGATTTGATTACCAATCCTGGTTTGATTAACCTTGACTTTGCGGATGTAAAAACGGTTATGGCTAATAAGGGGAATGCCCTTATGGGAATCGGAATTGGAACGGGTGAAGAGCGGGTGATGGAAGCTGCTCGTAAGGCCATCTATTCACCACTATTGGAAACTACAATTGATGGTGCCGAGGATGTTATTGTTAACGTGACTGGTGGTATGGATATGGCTTTGACAGAGGCTGAAGAAGCATCTGAAATTGTGAATCAAGCCGCTGGTCATGGTGTTAATATCTGGTTGGGAACCTCCATTGATCCAAATATGGAAGGCGAGATTCGCGTTACTGTTGTCGCAACAGGCGTTCGTCAAGATAAAGTTGAGCAGGTGGCTGGTGTATCAGGAACTCCTAGTCGTCCTGAGCCTAAACAAGCTCAAGCAAATCAAGGTCAATTTGATCGTGCCTACGATTTGAATGAATCAGTAGATATGCCGATTTCAAGTCGTCCTCGTCAAAGTGAAGCGCCAGCTATTTCACCATTTGGAAATTGGGATCTTCGTCGTGATCAGATTACACGTCAAACTGAAACACCAACAGGTTCTAGTGTAGAGCGTTATCAAGAACAAAATGATTTAGATGATGATGAGCTAGAAACACCACCATTTTTCCGGAATCGTTAAAATGAATTTTCAAAAACAAGCCCAACTCGTTAAAGAAGAAGTAACGGAGGCGGTTAGAAAAAGTGTTAGTCCAGCAAGAGAATGTCAGATTATTGCGGTCACAAAATATGTGGATGCAGATGTTACACGACAACTTGTTGAGGAGACTGGTTTTTACCACTTAGGTGAAAACCGTGTCCCTCAATTTCTTGCTAAAAAAGATAAGTTATCTGACCTTCCCATTACCTGGCATTTTATTGGTAGTTTACAGAGAAGAAAAGTAAAAGATGTCATCAATCATGTGGACTACTTTCATGCCTTGGATTCCGTCTCTTTAGCAAGAGAAATTCAAAAACGGGCTGAAAAACCGATTGCTTGTTTTTTACAAGTAAATCTTTCTCGTGAGGAAAGCAAGCATGGTTTCTTTATAGAAAATATTGATTCGGCTTTAGAAGAAATCGCTGCTTTTGATAAGATTCGATTAGTTGGTTTGATGACGATGGCACCTGCTGAAGCAGAACCATCCGAAATTGATCAATTATTTAATCAGACTCGTATCTTGCAGCAAGAATTAGCAGAAAGAAAAATCCCAGGAATGCCGTTTACTGAGTTAAGTATGGGAATGTCCTCAGACTATCAGTTGGCAGCCATACAGGGAGCCACCTTCGTTCGAATTGGCAGCCTTCTTTTTGAATAAGTGACAAAAGGAAAATTATGGACAGAGTACTCGATTTTTTTAGAAATATTGGTGTCTATTTAAAGGGTCTGTTTGTTGAAGACGAAGGCGGATTCCAGGAAGAGCCTGTAGAAGTTCTTTCGGAAACAAGCTTAGCAGACAAAACTGACCAAGCAATACAGGCACAAATGGAAGACAAGGCAGAGCGTAGAACTCTCTCAAATGTATCCAGTTTACCTCACATAAAAACTTCTGAAGGTACCCTTTCTCTACCTCAGAAGTCGCCTGTCAACCGAAGTACAGAAGAAAGAGAAACACAAACTATGAATACAAGTAGACCACAAAACATCACAGATTTACATGCGAGACAAGAAGAATTGGCCCGTCAGAATGGCCAATCATCTCCGGAAGAAAAACACATTATTTATGTTCGTTACCCACGACGTTATGAAGAGACTCCAAAATTTTTGGATCTTCTCCTTCAAAATGAAAGTGTTTTGATTGACTTTCAATACATGACAGAAGTTCAAGCACGTCGCTGTTTAGATTATTTGGATGGAGCACGATATGTTCTATCTGGAGATTTGAAAAAAGTTGCAAATGGGATTTATCTCTTAACTCCTTCAAATGTTGTCATTAATGTTGAAGACCTTCAGCTAGCTGAGGGAACAACAAATCAAACAATCGAATTTGATTTCGATATGAAACGACGCTAATGAATATCCTATACTATATCTATCGGACTCTCGTTCTTTTCTTGAATGTATTAGATTTAGCTTTGGTAGCTTACATTATTCTGTCTTGGTTTCCAGGTGCTCTGCGGACACCTTTAGGCTACTGGTTGATTAGAATCGTCAGTCCTATTTTAAGGCCTTTTCGAAACTTACCCCTTCAGTTCTTTGGTTTGGATTGGACGGTCTTTGCAGTTTTATTTTTACTAAATTTAATTCGTGATCATGTACTTCCGGCTTTGTTTTTCGCATGGTAAAAAATTTAAAAAATGTATCGCAACATGTAACAGCAGGCGATCAGCTTTTTTTAGAAAAGGCTTGGGAGTGGATTGAGCGGGTAGAGAATCAATACATTCCGGTATTGACAGATTTTCTAAATCCGCATCAGGTTTCATTACTTAGAAATCTGGCCAGTCATAGGGAGCTGAACGTGTTTGATTCGGCGGACTTATGGCCAAGTGAGCAGTCTCGCGTTCTTTTAGCACCTAGTTATTATGAATTAAATCCTGATGATTTTGAATTAGAATTGTTATCGATTGACTTTATGAGTCAATTTGGGCATCTAACCCATCCTCAAGTATTGGGCTCCCTACTCCATCAGACAGGCTTGGACCGTCGTGTTTTTGGAGATATTCTAATTGGGGAAGATCAAGTTCAGATTTTCATGCAACGTCCGATAGTAGAACTTGTACTTCAAGAAGTTCGGAAGATTGGTCGTCTAGGTGTTAAGATGAATGTGATTTCCAAATCTGAACAACTGCAAGTTCAAGAAGAGGCTCAGACAAAAACCATTTTTGTAGATAGCCTTCGCTTGGATCGCTTGGTCGCTTCTTCTTTTCAAGTAGGTCGAAGTAAGGCGGCACAATTAATTAAATCCAATAAAGTAAAGGTTAATTACCAGGAACGAACAGATGTCTCTTATCCAATAAAGGCTGGTGATAGAGTCAGTATTCGGAGTAAGGGAAGAGTTTATGTCGGAGAGTCCACAGGTCTTTCAAAATCTGGTAGAATGAAAGTAGAGTTAAAGATATTAGCACGTAAATAAGGAGAGAATATGGCACTGACAGCATTAGATATCCGTAATAAATCGTTCACGACAAAGTTTCGTGGTTATGATGTAGATGAAGTTGATGATTTCTTGGATATTTTGATTCGAGAATTTGAAGACTTGACTCGGCAGTTGGTTGCAAAAGATGAGCAAGTTCGTAATTTAGAAGAGCGCTTACTCTATTTTGACGAAATGAAAGATTCGCTTAGCCAATCTGTTTTGATTGCGCAAGATGCAGCTGAAAAGGTGAAACAAACAGCTTCTGATGAGTCTAATAACATTATTCGTCAGGCAGAACAAGATTCTCAACGCCTCTTGGATGATGCTAAATTTAAGGCAAACGAAATTCTTCGTCATGCTACAGACAATGCCAAGAAAGTTGCAGTTGAGACGGAAGAGTTGAAAAATAAAACACGTATTTTCCATCAACAAATTCGTTCTGCAGTAGAGAGTCAATTGAGTGTCATTACATCCCCAGAGTGGGAAAATATTTTGCAACCAACAGCGACCTATGTTCAAACGAGTGATGAAGCATTCCGTGAAGTAGTTGTATCTGCTCTTGGAGAAGACCAAGCTGTTTCACATGAGGAACCAATTGACATGACTCGTCAATTTTCACCACTTGAAGTTGCAGAATTACAAAACCGTATTGCATCAGCAAATCAAATGGCTGAAACACAGTCTTACCAAGGCTTAGCTGCAGATGTAAACGCTGCTCTAGATGCAGTTGATTCGGCTGAAAAAGAAAAAGTCGATCTTTTATAATGATTTAGTTCCATGAAAACACGATTGAATCAATACAATTCTAGCGAGTAGGTGTTGGTGTGAGACCTACATTCCCTGTTGTTTCGATTATCATTTCATGAACTCTACACTGAAATGTACTAAGTAAGTGTGGACGGGTCGTTCCGTTATCGACGAAGAGGGTAGATTGGAGACTGTGAGTCCAATTTACTAAAGTAAGGTGGTACCACGCTTTGTCGTCCTTAGGGAATGGCAAGGTGTGTTTTTTTATAGAAAGGATTGGATATGAAATTAAAAGAAACCTTAAATTTAGGAAAAACAGCTTTTCCAATGCGAGCTGGGTTGCCAACTAAAGAACCTCTTTGGCAAGAGGAATGGGATAAGGCAGAACTTTACAAAAAACGGTTAGAATTAAATCAAGGGAAACCATCCTTTATTCTTCATGATGGACCTCCCTATGCCAATGGAAATATCCATGTAGGTCACTCCCTCAATAAGATTTCTAAGGATATTATCGTTCGCTCTAAATCCATGTCTGGCTTCTATGCACCTTATGTTCCTGGTTGGGATACTCATGGTCTTCCAATTGAACAAGTTTTAGCCAAACAAGGTGTTAAACGCAAGGAAATGGATTTGGTCGATTATTTGAATCTTTGTCGAGACTATGCTCTTGAACAAGTGGAAAAACAAAAAGCTGATTTTAAACGTCTAGGTGTTGCTGCAGATTGGGATCATCCTTATACGACCTTAACACCAGATTATGAAGCAGCTCAAATCCGTGTTTTTGGAAAGATGGCTGAAAAAGGCTACATCTACCGTGGGGCTAAACCTGTTTACTGGTCATGGTCATCTGAATCTGCTCTTGCGGAAGCTGAAATCGAATACCATGATGTAACCTCTAATTCTCTTTATTATGCCAATAAGGTCAAAGATGGTAAAGGTGTCTTGGATACAAATACCTATATTGTTGTTTGGACAACTACACCATTTACAATCACTGCTTCACGTGGTTTGACAGTTGGAGCAGACATTTCCTATGTGAAGGTTGCTGTAGCAGGAGATAGCCGTCATTTTGTACTTGCTGAAGAATTGCTAGATCAGCTTGCAGAAAAATTCGGCTGGTCAGATGTAGAAGTAGTAGCTCGCTATACGGGTAAAGAACTGGACCATATTGTTACAGAACATCCATGGGATACAGAAGTCGATGAGTTGGTTATTCTGGGTGACCATGTTACAACAGACTCAGGTACAGGTATTGTCCATACGGCTCCTGGATTTGGTGAGGACGACTACCATGTTGGGGTTGCCAATGGTCTTGAAGTAGCAGTTACAGTTGATGAACGTGGAATCATGATGGAGAATGCTGGTCCTGAATTTGCTGGTCAGTTCTATGGTAAGGTATTGCCGACAGTAGTGGAAAAACTTGGTGATTTATTGATGGCTCAAGAAGAAATCACACACTCCTATCCATTTGACTGGCGGACGAAAAAGCCAATTATCTGGCGTGCAGTTCCTCAATGGTTTGCATCTGTATCTGATTTCCGTCAAGAAATCTTGGATCAAATTGATCAAGTGAAATTCCACATGGAGTGGGGGCGGACACGTCTTTATAATATGATTCGTGATCGAGGCGATTGGGTTATCTCACGTCAGCGTGCCTGGGGGGTTCCTCTTCCAATTTTCTATGCAGAAGATGGAACTGCTATTATGGAAGCTGAAACCATTGAACATGTTGCTCAATTATTTGAAGAGCATGGGGCTTCAGTATGGTGGGCTCGTGAAGCTAAGGACCTCTTACCAGAAGGCTATAGTCACCCAGGTTCTCCGAATGGGGTCTTCACCAAGGAAACAGATATCATGGATGTATGGTTTGACTCTGGAAGTTCTTGGAACGGAGTCTTGAATAATCGTGAAGAACTTCAATATCCAGCTGATCTCTACTTAGAAGGATCTGATCAATATCGTGGTTGGTTCAACTCTTCCTTGATTACTTCCGTTGCCAATAATGGAGTAGCACCTTACAAACAGCTTCTTTCCCAAGGTTTTGTTTTGGATGGTAAGGGTGAAAAAATGTCTAAATCGCTAGGAAATACAATCTTGCCTAGTGATGTGGAAAAACAGTTTGGTGCTGAAATCCTTCGTCTTTGGGTAAGTAGTGTTGATACAAGCAATGATGTCCGTATCTCCATGGATATTTTGAGCCAGGTGTCAGAGACTTACCGGAAGATTCGTAATACCCTACGTTTCTTAATTGCTAACACCTCTGACTTTAATCCGACTCAAGATCAAGTTGTCTTTGAAGAACTTCGGTCTGTTGATAAGTACATGACTATTCGCTTTAATCAAGTTGTAGCAGCAATCTGTCAGGCCTATGATGATTTCAACTTCCTCAATGTGTATAAGGCAGTTGTAAACTTTGTAACAGTTGATTTATCTGCCTTCTATCTTGATTTTGCGAAAGATGTGGTTTACATTGAAGGGGCAAAATCTCTAGAGCGTCGTCAGATGCAAACAGTGTTCTATGATATTCTTGTGAAATTGACCAAGCTCTTGACACCAATTCTTCCACATACTGCTGAAGAGATTTGGTCCTACCTTGAATTTGAAGAAGCTGACTTTGTACAATTGACAGATCTCCCTGAGGTTACAACGTTTGAGAATGCTGATCAGGTATTAGAGCAGTGGGAACTCTTCTTTACCTTCCGTTCACAAGCACAAAAAGCTTTGGAAGAGGCTCGTGCTGAGAAAGTCATTGGTAAATCACTTGAAGCAGAATTAGTTGTCTACCCAAGTTCAGAATTGGCAGCTGCTTTGGAAGCCTTGGATACAGATTTAGCACAATTGTTGATTGTTTCCAAACTGACCCTATCCTCTGAGCCAGCATCTGAACATGCTCTTAGCTTCGAAGATGTTGCTTTTGAAGTTAAAGCCGCAGAAGGACAAGTATGTCAACGCTGTCGTCGTGTTGATCCAAGCGTTGGAACCAATAGCAATCCAAATCTTGTTATGGTCTGTGATCACTGTGCTTCAATCCTTGAAGAAAACTTCTCTGAAGCAGTCGTTGAAGGATTCGAAGTACCACAAAAATAAGTCTCGCTTTCTTGAGAACTTATGGGCTTATAGATTTGAAAACTCCCCTGTTGGCCGTGGATCCAGCAGGGGAGTTTGTGTCATAAGAAGTGTATACTGAGTAAGCAAAAAGGAATCTCTAGGGTTTAGACTAGAGATTCCTTTTTGACTACTTGATTGGAATGGAGATTTCAATTAGTTTATCAGAGTAGAGGGTTTTGATATCTTCCTTGCGAACATGATCTGTTTGAATACGCCGCTTGAGGAAGAAATCTCGGATGGTTTCAATTTCTACTTCACGAATAGCTCGGTGTTTATTGGTAATTAAGATTTCATAGTGGGTAGGAGCTTTTGTGAAAATCACATCTGTATTACCTGCTGAGAAAGTCTCTACTAAGGTTGCATCCGTGTTTTCAAGTTGCCTCTCAATGAGTTGTTTATGACTGGAGTTTGTATTGATCAGTTTCATAATGACACCTTTCTAGTTGAGCAAACTATTGATTTAGAGATTGTTGCCATTGTTGGAGACCCCAACGATGACTACCACGTTTTAGGTGTAGAAAGGCTTGGTTAATAGGGAACCAGGCTAAATTATTAAAGTCTTCCAAGGGTTGACCGACCTCGGTATAGGATTTCACTTCATAAATAAAGGCTGGATTGTGGTAGTGGGTATCTCGATGGCTAGAATAGAAGTACTCGTCAGCTTGACCATAGTACTGACCAACTTGCGCACTGAAACCTAGTTCTTCGAGCAACTCTCGCTCGAGAGCTTCTAAATGATTTTCACCAGCCTCAATTTCACCTCCGGGTAAAAACCAGGCACCATTTGGAGCTTGAACTAAGATAACCTGCTCGCGACGAGCATCAGGTACTACCGCATAGACCCCATAGCGAGCTGTGTAGTTAACGTCAGGATCTTTCTTACCAAAATAAGGAACTGTCATAAGCAAACCTTCCTAAGATTAAATTGTTTTTCTTTATTATATCATGATTTTTAACGGCTCACCTTTTTTAAAAAGAAAAACGAAGAAAAAATTGCTGAGGATGAATTTGTGGAAAACAGAGGCTGGACTCAAGTACCAGCCTCTAAGATGTAGTTGGGAGATTTCGTTGACGCAAACTATCATTGTTTGTGTTTCCAACTCCCTATTCCTATCGCTTTTTCTTATTCGGATTCTACTTTTTCGGTCTCTTTTTCCACTTTTTGAGTAGACTTAATCATGATTTGTCCGTTTTGCATCACGGCTCTTAAGTCTTTTTCCTGTGGATGTTCTAGGTAGTAGTCGGTAATGGAATCTTCAATATGATCTTGAATAGTTCGACGGAGTGGGCGAGCTCCCATTTTAGGATCATATCCTAAGTCGACCAATTTTTCTTTGACTTTATCTGTGACACTTAGTTGGATGCCATTTTTGCCAAGTCGCTCACGGACATCTTCTAACATGAGGTTAACAATTTGAAGGAGATTTTCCTTGCTAAGTGCTTGGAATTCAATGATACCATCAAAGCGGTTCATAAATTCTGGGCTGAAGAAGTTCCCCAATTCATTCATGACAGAGTTGGTCCGTCCTTCACGGCTGGCACCAAATCCGACAGAGGCTTCGACTTTACCAGTACCTGCGTTGGAAGTCATGATAATGATGGTATCTTTGAAGCTGACAGTTCGTCCTTGACCATCAGTCAAACGTCCATCATCCAAGACTTGAAGGAACATGTGCATAACGTCTGGATGCGCTTTTTCAATCTCATCTAAGAGGACAAGGGAGTAAGGGTTACGACGAACTTTCTCGGTTAGTTGGCCAGCTTCATCGTAGCCCACATAACCTGGAGGGGCACCAACTAATTTAGCTACACTGTGTTTTTCCATATATTCGCTCATATCGAAGCGAATCATGCTATCTGTAGAACCAAAAAGCTCTAAGGCCAATTGTTTAGACAGTTCGGTCTTACCAACACCTGTGGGACCAACGAAGAGGAAGCTTCCAATTGGACGGTTTGGACTACCAAGGCCAACTCGATTGCGACGAATCGCTTTGGCAATTTTGTCGATTGCTGGATCCTGTCCGATGACATGTTCTTTGAGGTCATCAGCAAGATTAACCAATTGCGATTGCTCTTTTTCTTTGAGGTCACCAACTGGGATATTGGTTTTTTGCTCAATAATCGCTTCAATAACTTTTTCGGTAATGACAGGCATATCCTGGTCATGGATTTCAGTTTTTTGAAGTTCTTTGTATTTAGCAATCTGATCACGATAGTAGGCTGCTTTTTCAAAGTCTTCATCACGAGTTGCCTGAGTCTTGAGTCGCTCTGCTTCAATGAGACGTTCATCTAGCTCTTTAGGATCGACAAAGGTCAAGGTTAGGTTCATTTTAGAACCTGCTTCATCCAAGAGGTCGATGGCTTTATCAGGTAAGAAGCGATCTTGGATATAGCGGTTGGATAGTACAGCGGCAGCTTCAATAGCTTCATCTGTATATTTGACATGGTGATAGTCTTCGTATTTTTTCTGAATTCCTTTGAGGATAATCAGAGTTTCAGCTACAGACGGTTCGTCTACTTTAACGGGCTGCATGCGACGTTCTAGGGCAGCATCTTTTTCGATAATCCGGTATTCATTGAGGGTGGTTGCACCAACTAGTTGTAGTTCTCCACGAGCTAGAGCAGGTTTGAGAATATTTCCGGCATCCATATTTCCGTCGCCAGCATTTCCTGCTCCGACGATTTCATGGATTTCATCAATAAAGAGGATAACATCCTCACGTTGCCGAATCTCCTCCATCAATTTTTGCATTCGTTCTTCGAACTGACCACGGATACCGGTACCTTGAACGAGGCTGACCATATCTAGGCGAATGACTTGTTTGGATTGAAGTTTTTGCGGTACATCTCCGTCGACAATTTTTTGAGCGAGTCCTTCAACGACAGCTGTTTTACCAACACCAGGTTCTCCAATAAGAACGGGGTTGTTTTTAGTACGACGATTGAGAATTTCGATCACTCGAATGATTTCTTCATCTCGGCCGATAACGGGATCGATGTCCCCACGTTTGGCAATGTCTGTGACATTGATTCCAAACTCATCTAGAATTCCCTTTGGTCTTGGTTTGGCTTGAGAAGCTCGCTCTCTTTGACCTGGTCGGTTTCCTGTTTCCTCTGGTTCAGGACGTTGGAAATTTCCTAAATTTTGGAAGAATTCTCCTAGAGGATCATTAGAGTTGGAGTTTAAGCCCTTTAGCAAGGACGCATTCGGGTCAGATTTCATAATTTGGTAGCAATTTTGACAGAGGTCAACTTGCTGCTGATGACCATTAATACTAGTATAGAGATGGATGGTAGCATCGTTCATTTTACAATTGTGACAAAGCATAAATGCTCCTTTCTATTCGAGAGACACCCTTTATTGGTCAATAAAGGTCAAATTTATCTACTATCGATTATAGCACCTTTTTGAGACTTTGCAAGTAAAAAGTATGAAATAGGGGAGCCTTGACCAATCCGCTTTGTTTTTTTAGAATAAAGAAAAGGAGGCCCATATGGAGGTTAGAGTAAGATTTGCGCAGCTCGCTGATGCTGAGGAGCTATTAGCCATTTATGCTTATTATGTGGAGCAGACAGCGATATCATTTGAACATGAAGTTCCTAGCCTAGAGGTTTTCCGAAGTCGAATGGAGGCCATTCAGTCTTTTTATCCCTATCTTGTAGCAGAAGTAGAGGGGCGTATCCGAGGTTACTGCTACGCAGGTCCTTTTCGTTCAGCTGCCGCTTATGCTTGGTCAGTCGAATCTACTATTTATGTGGATTCGAACATGAAAGGGCAAGGACTGGGGCATTTGCTCTATGATCGATTGGAAACCTATCTCCAGGAAATGGGAATCTTATCTATCAAGGCTTGCATAGGCTTAGGCCCTAAAGAGGATCCCTATAGTTCTCGTGCAAGTGAATTTTTCCATACAAAGCGTGGCTATAGGAAAGTAGCCCATTTCCCACAAGCTGGTTATAAATTTAGCAAATGGTATGACATGATTTGGATGGAGAAAGAACTGGGGAATTTTACCTCAGATGTGGCTACTCCAAAGTCGGTTTGGAGTTTGAAAAGGGATGAGAATGGAGAAGTATCCTAGAATTTTCAGTAATTCTATGGTATACTTAGTAAGAATTTAAAAAATAGGAGAAACGTAATGGAATCACATTTGGTACGCATTATCAATCGTCTTGAAAAGATGGCGACAGATGGCGGCAATTTGAAACGAAATTTTGAACGAGACGGTGTAGTCGTTGCCGAAGTTTCCTATAGCCAGGATGAAGAACTCGGTTCAATCTTTACCTTACGAGATGTCGAAGCACGTGAGACATTCACTTTTGACAGTATCGATTTGATTGCAATGGAAATTTACGAGCTTTTATATTAAGAGTTCGTGTTGGTAGCAGAAGAATCTGTCACAGCTCTTTTGTCTAAGTTGTCGTCACTACCTAGATTACCTTTGCTATCTAATTTTTAGGTTTTCAATGATCTAAAAAGAGGTTGTTACTAGTAACTCCTACTCTGATAGTATGCTGAAGTCCTATAGATTTTGTTGAAATGAGCGAAGTCCGAACTAGTGTCTTTATGAAAAGAATACCGGGTGGTGTGATGAAACACGGACAACTATGATTTGCTTTCTAAATTCTATGTTGTCTACTCAACCGATAGTTCTGCTGTTTGCCCCAATCAATGACTATGTCAAAGATTTATGATGAACGAGAATGTCGAGGCTGGAAGGTTTGCCCAGCCTCCTTTTTCATATTCTCGCTGATGCATCTTGTGAGCCTTCTGGCTTTTTGGTAGAATAACTTCATATTTACATTTTTTGTTGAAAGGTATTTTCATGTCATTTTCATTTTTACCTCAGTTTTTGCCTTATTTTAACTATGGGGCTTTGGTAACGATTATTGTCTCTATTTTTGTTGTCTTTTTTGGAACAATTTTAGGGGTTCTCTTAGCTTTTGCTCAACGCTCAAAATGGGCTGTTTTACGATGGATTGCGAATATTTATGTTTGGGTCTTTCGTGGAACACCGATGTTGGTTCAAATTATGATTGCTTTTGCCCTAACTCATTTAACGGCTCCATCGATTCAGATTGGAATTTTACAGGTGGATTTGACGCGTTTGATTCCAGGGATTGTTATTTTGTCTATGAACTCTGGAGCTTATGTGTCTGAAACAGTTCGTGCTGGTATTAACGCAGTTCCAAATGGGCAGTTAGAAGCGGCTTACTCATTGGGAATTCGTCCGGCTAATGCCATGCGCTATGTTGTTCTCCCGCAAGCTGTTAAAAATATTCTTCCAGCTTTGGGGAATGAGTTTGTAACTATTGTCAAGGATAGTTCACTTCTTGCAACGATTGGCGTTATGGAACTCTGGAATGGAGCCCAGACTGTTGCGACCACAACCTATCAATCTTTGACTCCCTTATTGGTTGCGGCAGCTTATTATCTTGCCCTAACAAGTGTGCTTAGTTTGCTTTTGAAAATGTTTGAAAATCGGCTCAAACAAGAGGAGAAGAAATAATGACTGAAACCATTTTAAAAATTGAAGACCTTCATAAATATTTCGGAAAAAATGAGGTTTTAAAAGGTATTGACTTAGAGATTCATCGGGGAGAAGTCGTTGTTATTATTGGCCCTTCAGGTAGTGGGAAATCAACACTTCTTCGTTCGATGAATTTGCTAGAAGAGGCGACCAAAGGTCATGTCTATTTTGAAGGCGTTGATATTACAGATTCCAAAAATGACCTTTTCAAAATGCGGGAAAAGATGGGAATGGTTTTCCAACAATTTAATCTTTTTCCAAATATGACTGTTTTGGAAAATATTACCCTTTCCCCTATCAAAACGAAAGGAATCAGCAAGGCGAAAGCAGAAGAAAAAGGAAAAGAGCTTCTAGCGAAAGTCGGCTTGCCTGATAAAGCCAATGCTTACCCTCAGTCTCTGTCAGGTGGGCAGCAACAGCGAATTGCGATTGCCCGTGGACTAGCTATGGACCCAGATTTACTGTTATTTGATGAACCGACTTCAGCCCTCGATCCAGAGATGGTTGGTGAAGTTTTATCTGTCATGAAGGAATTGGCTGAATCTGGTATGACGATGGTTATTGTGACTCATGAGATGGGATTTGCTCGTGAAGTTGCAGATCGGGTTATCTTCATGGATGGTGGTGGTGTTGTCGAGGACGGGACTCCTGAAGCTATTTTTGACAATAGTCAAGAAGAGCGAACTCAGAATTTCTTGAGTAAAGTTTTATAAGTCGGTGAAGTCTGTAGTCATTTTGTCTTTTAAGGCAGAACTTCTAGAAGATTCATTCAGCAAGTGGTAAAATGGGAATAGATTCAGTTTGAACAAGGAGGAACCACATGCAACTCTTGGATGGAAAAGCTTTAGCTTTAAAAAAACGAGCAGCCTTAGCTGAAAAGACGGCTCAGTTATTGGTAGAAGAGGGGTTGAAGCCTTGCTTGGTAGTAGTCTTAGTGGGTGAGAATCCAGCTAGCCAGGTCTATGTCCGTAATAAGGAGAAGGCAGCCATTGAGGCGGGTTTTGAAAGTCGTGTTTTGCGCTACCCAGATAGCTTGACTGAAGAAGAACTATTGGAATTATTGGCAGAATTAAATCAGGATACTAGCGTGCATGGTATTCTTGTTCAACTGCCGCTTCCTTCACAAATCCGTGAAGATTTAGTGTTAGAGGCGATTGATCCTGCTAAGGATGTTGATGGTTTTCATCCTTTCAACGTAGGACGCTTGTGGACCGGAGATCCTTTACGGGTTCCGTCTACGCCTGCTGGGATCATGGCCTTACTTGCGGAATATGGAATCAATCCTGCAGGAAAAAAAGCTGTGGTAATTGGCCGCAGTAATATTGTTGGCAAGCCTATGGCAGAGATGCTTTTGGCGGCAGATGCGACTGTTACCATTGCTCATTCTAAGACTGAAAATCTGGCTCAATTAGCCAGTGCAGCAGATATCTTAGTAGTTGCGATTGGACGAGGGCACTTTGTAGGTTCTGACTTTGTCAAAGAAGGTGCGGTTGTCATTGACGTGGGTATGAATCGCAATGCGGAAGGGAAGTTAATTGGAGATGTAGACTTTGAAGCTGTAAAAGACAAAGCAGCATTTCTAACACCAGTTCCAGGTGGCGTTGGCCCTATGACTATTGCGATGCTTTTAGAGCAGACGTTTCAAGCTGCAGTAGGCAGTAGAAACTAAAAATGAGCTTGGAGTCAAAACCACCCGTGAAAACGGGTGGCTTGTACACCGGCTATAAGCCGGTTCTCTCTAGCGACGCCTAAAGGCGTTCGCTGAACTTCGTTCAGGTTAGTGCTATAATTACTTGACTACTGCCC